>NZ_JBEZVK010000162.1:0-4840 GCF_040636955.1 Streptomyces sp. NPDC032472 | reverse complement strand
CCGCCCCTCCCTTGCGTGTGCAGGGTCCACCCCCACCCCCGACCCCCTTGGCAGGGAACCTCATTGGCCACGGCGTGGCACCGGGCGGCTAGGCTGCGGCGATGCAGCTCCGCCCCCTTTCCGGCCGCATCGCCAACGTCGTCATCGGGCTCGCGATGACCGCGCTGGCCCTGCTGCTCGGGCGGGACTCGGCCACCCAGGGCTGGCCGCCGCTGGACCCGACGGGCTACACCCTCATCGTCCTGGTCAACCTGCCGGCACTGGTCCGCACCCGCTTCCCGGTCGCCGTGTTCGCCGTCACCCAGACCGGGTTCGTGGTCTACGTGTGCCTGGGCTACTGGCCGGTGGTCAACTCGCTCGCCACCCTCCTCGCCACCTTCACCCTCGCCTCGCTGCGTCCCGCCCGCATCTCCGCGCCCGGAGCCGTCATCACCGGCCTGACCTGGCTCGGCGCCGGCCTCCTGGACGAGGTCAACGGCGACCACGGCTCCCTCGCGGCCGCCGCCGGCCAGGCCGTCGTCTTCCCCGCCGTGCTGTGGTGGTTCGGCACGCTCGCCCGCAAGACCACCGAGCTGACCCGGGAACTGGCCGCCGAACAGGAGCAGCGCGCCCTCAGGGAGATCGCCGCCGAGCGCAGCCGCATCGCCCGCGAACTCCACGACGTGGTCGCCCACCACATGGCCGTGATCTCCGTACAGGCGGGACTGGCCCGGTTCGTCTTCGACAGCGACCCCGCCACCGCGCGCGGAGCCCTGGACACCATCGCCGACACCGGCGCGGAAGCCCTCGACGAGATGCGCCGCATGCTCGCCCTCCTGCGCGACAGCGACGAACCCGGCGCCCCCGAACGCCCCATGCCCGGCCTGCAGCGGCTCGCCGACCTCGTCGCACGCGTCCGCGCCGGCGGCACGCCGGTGGAGCTCACCGTCCGTGGCACGGCGCGCCCCCTCGGACCCGGAGCGGACCTGTGCGCCTACCGCGTGATCCAGGAATCGCTCACGAACATCCTCAAGCACGCCCCCGGAGCAGCTGCCCGTATCGAGGTGAACTACGAACCCAAGACGCTGAGGGTCGAGGTCACCGACGACGGAAAGGGAGCAGTTCCGGCCGGAGTTCCGGCCGGAAGCGGACACGGCTTGATCGGCATGCGCGAGCGCGCCAAGCTGTACGGCGGACGGGTCGACACCGGCCCGCGCGAGGACGGCCGAGGCTTCGCCGTACGGCTCACGCTGCCCCTGTCGGCGCGCTCCGGCGCACCGTCCGCCGCGGATCGCCGCGACGAGGCCGGCGGCGGCCCGGGCGTCGGCAGGCTCCCTCCGAGCGGACCGGAGGACTGAGTCCCCGCCCCCGTGCCACCGCGCACCGCCCAGGAGGCCCCGCATGAGCCGCGCCATCAGCGTCCTCGTCGTCGACGACCAGTTCCTCATCCGGGCGGGCCTGGTCGGCCTCCTCAAGGCCGCACCCGGCACCACGGTCGTGGGGGAGGCCTCCGACGGCGAGGAGGCCGTGGAGCTCGCCGCGCGGCTGCGCCCCGACGTGATCCTCATGGACGTCCGCATGCCCGGCACCAACGGCATCACGGCCACCGCCCGCATCCTCGCCGAGGCCGGGGACCCCCCGCCGCGGATCCTGGTCCTGACCACCTTCGACCTTGACGAGTACGTGTACGGCGCGCTGCGCGCCGGAGCGTCCGGGTTCCTGCTGAAGGACTCGGGACCCGAACGGCTCCTGACGGCGGTGGCCGCGGTCGCCGGCGGGGACCACCTGTTCGCGCCGAGCGTGACCCGGCGGCTCGTCGAGGCCTTCGCCGACCGCGCCGGACCGGGCGGGGGCGAGCGGGAGGCACCCGCGCCCACCCTGGACGCGCTGACCGGCCGGGAGCGCGAGGTGCTGACGCTGACCGGCAAGGGCCTGTCGAACCAGGAGATCGCCGGCCGGCTGTACATCAGCGAGGCGACCGTCAAGACGCATCTCAACCGGGCCATGGGGAAGCTCGGCCTGGGCAGCCGTGCCCAGGCGGTGGTCGTCGCCTACGAGACGGGCCTGGTCGTCCCGGGCTCCTGAGCCGCGGCGGCAGGACCACCCGGTCCGCCCGCCCTTGCTCAGCCGAGGTGGTAGTCGAACCAGATCCGGTGGGTGCCGTCGGCCTCGATGGCCATTCCGCCGCCCCCGGCGATCCCGGCCAGCTCGCCCGTTCCGCTCGACGGCACGATGGTGAAGAACTCCGCCGTGCGGTCGCTGCCGCTCGTCGTCGCGGAGTGCGCGAAGTTGAACGCACCCTCCCGGCCGTGCAGGGCCCCTTCGAACGACTCCATGGCCACGTACGTGCCGACGCCGGTCGCCTGGTCGTAGGCGGAGGTGAACAGGGTCGCCGAGCGCCCGGCGACCTCGCCCTCGAAGTGCTTCTCGATGGTCGCCACCCCGACCGGCAGCCCGGTGGTGACGTCCGGCTCGGGTTTCAGAGCGGTCGGAGTGAACGCTTTTACGGTGAAGGTGCCGTTGGCTCTCATGGTGTGACGGTAACGGGAGGCACCGACAACGGGGTGTCGGCGTGACGGGGCAACATGCCGCAGGGGTCCTTGGCCCGGCGGGCGCCGCGAGGTACGTATGCACCACGTACGAACGGAACGGAAGCAGGAGCGTCCCATGACCACTGGCTGGACCCCCCGCCCGCCCGATGCCGCGTACGGGCCCGCCGGCGAGCACCTGCCCGAGCTCGAGGTGCCCCCGCCGGGCCGGCAGCGGCGCTGGACGGTGCTGCTGCGCTGGCTGTTGCTGCTGCCGCAGCTGATCGTGGTGGCCGTGCTCGGCATCGCGGCGTTCTTCGTGACGATCGCCGGCTGGTTCGCGGCCCTGGTGCAGGGGCGGCTCCCGGAGGGCATCGCCCGCTTCCTCGGCGGGTTCCTGGCGTACGACACCCGGGTGTCGGCGAGCGCGATGCTGCTGGTGGACCAGTACCCGCCGTTCTCCTTCGACGCCCCCGGCCACCCGGTGCGGATCGAGCTCCGGCCGGGCGAGCTGAACCGGCTGGCGGTGTTGTTCCGGCTGGTCCTGCTGATCCCGGCGGCCATCGTCACCAGCCTCCTGCAGTACGGGTGGGCGGCCGTCTGCTGGGTGTTCTGGCTGATCACGCTGGTGCTGGGGCGGATGCCGCAGCCGGTGTACGGGGCCGTGGCCGCGGTGGCGCGGTTCCGGATGCGGTACCTGGCGTACGTGATGATGCTGACCTCGGCCTATCCGAAGTGCCTGTTCGGCGACCCGGCCCCGGCCCCGGCCGCGGTCACTGCCCCGGTCTCTGCCCCGGCCGCCGCCCCGGCCCCGGGCCTGCAGCCCCCGCCGCCCGCCACGCCGGTGTCGGGCACCCGGCCGCTGCTGCTGAGCACCGGGTCGAAGGTCCTGGTGGTGCTCTTCCTCGTACTCGGCCTCGGAGTCGGCGGCCTCTCCTCCACGACCGGCACCACACACGAGGACATGAACGAGCCCTCCTGGTCCGCCACGAGGTGAGTACCGCGTCCCGGTGACCCTCACGAACGTGCTCGCGACAGCCCTGGGCGACCAGGAGGCGGGCGAGCGTCAGGCGCGGGGCACTGCCACGCGGGCGGAGCTCGCGCGGCGCGTCACTCGGTGTGCTGCAGCACCTCCCTGAGGGTCTGGGCGAACGCCTCCGGCTCGCCCTGCTGCCCGTACTCGCCGCCGAGGAAGCCGCCGTGGTGGCTGGGGAACGGTGTCACCCCGACGCCCAGGCCCGCGGCCACCCCGGCCGCCGCACGCGCGGGGAACTGGCCTTCCGACTCCTTGCCCGCCGCGACGACGATCCGTGTCCGCGCGGCCCGCAGGGCGGCGAAATCCGGCCGGTACGAGGTGCAGCCCCGCATGTTCTGCCCGAGCAGCGGGTCCCCGCGCGAGCCGTCGTCCTCGGCCGGGAGCCCGAAGGCGGCCGGGTCCGGGACCGGCTCGTCGCGCCAGTTCGCCGGGAAGGGCCCCGTCCGGCTCACCACCGCGAGGAACTTGGCC
Source organism: Streptomyces sp. NPDC032472 (assembly GCF_040636955.1). Lineage (NCBI taxonomy): Bacteria > Bacillati > Actinomycetota > Actinomycetes > Kitasatosporales > Streptomycetaceae > Streptomyces > Streptomyces sp. NPDC032472. The sequence goes on along the minus strand of NZ_JBEZVK010000162.1, from coordinate 826 downwards.
ATGGCCGGCCCCATCCCGTCGCGCAGGTACGTCGCGTGGATGTCGGCGCACACCGCCAGCGCCGCCTCCCGGTCGGGCAGGACCTGTGCGGTCGGCGGCTCGTGCGCGACGAGCGTGTGCACCAGGGCGGGATGCGCGGCCACCAGCGCGAGGGCGTTGACGGCGCCCCCGCTGCTGGCGAACACGTCCACCGGCCCCACGCCCGCCGCCTCGATCACCCTCCGCAGATCCTCGGCGTGCTCCTCGGGCAGCGTCTCCGCCGCCCCGTCGGTCCGCACGCTGCGGCCCGCACCCCGCGGGTCGTACGTGATCACGGTGCGGTCGGTGAAGTACGACGCGAGCGTGCCGAAGCCGGTGGCGTCCATCGGAGAACCGATCAGGAAGAGGGCCGGCGGCCGCCCGGCCGCCCGGGCGGGATCGGCACTGTCCGGCATCGCGTCACGGACGTCGTAGGCGACCGTGGCGCCGGTCGATTCCACCCTGTGGGTCACGGACGTCGGGGTCATGGCGGTCTCCTTCGAGTGAGTGCTGTCGGGAGGGTAGACAGCCCCCACCGCGGAAACTCATCGCTCGGCGGCCTGCGAATTTCCGGCCCGGCCGGGGCGGCCCCGCCGGCTGCCCCTACCGTGTCGGCATGGAGAGCACCGCGCGGCCCGGACTGGACCTGACCCTGGACGCGGCCGAGCTGACCGCCCGGCTCGTCGACATCCCCTCCGTGAGCGGCGACGAGGAGGTCCTCGCCGACGCCGTGGAGCTGGCCCTGCGCGCCCTGCCCCACCTCACGGTGGACCGCTACGGAAACAACGTCGTGGCCCGCACCCACCTC
>NZ_JBEZVK010000161.1:0-5053 GCF_040636955.1 Streptomyces sp. NPDC032472 | reverse complement strand
GACAGGTTGGAAAAGGCTCATTGCCAGAATGGTTGATCTTCCATGGAGGTCCGCTATGAGTAAGAGGCAATTGGTAGAGCGCATCACGCGCTCGGTACAGACAAAGTAGAGGGTGTTGTACGCGGCAGGAGTCGCCCACGTACTCGGCCTACGCGACACCAACCAGGTCAACCAGATGGCCCGCGATCTCGGCGGCTCGTTTTCTCAACACGCCAAACGATGAAGCGGGAGCTCCTACACCTGTCAAATGGCGGGAGCCGTCTGGGTGGGGCCCTTCTCCCGGGTGGGCGGGCCGACGGTGCCGTTGTGAGCGGCCAGCGACTGCTCCAGTCGCTTGATGTGGTAGTACTGCACCCGCGCTGTGCGCTGCAGGGCCATGACCGCAGTGAGGAACTGGTCCATCTCGGCTGCCCGGGTGAGGATGTCGTCCGGCACATGATCGTCCCGCAAGCAGGCCTCCGCGTCCTGGCTGAGCACGGCCTGTGCCCAGTTACGGGTGATCGGTTTGAACAGGCCCGGGTGGTTGGCCACGATCCGCGCCCGGATCGCCAGGTCGTTCTCGGCGGCTTCCACGTGCAGTCCTGTGTCCTTGTTGCGCGCCCCGAACAGCGGCTCATGGATGTGGTGAGCATCGAAACCGTGCTCGACGCAGCCGATCCAGAAGTCCCAGTCTTCCCCGGCCCGCATTCCCTCGTTGTACCCGCCCACGGTCTGCCATGCCTCACGGCGGAACAGCGAGCAGTAGAACATGATGAGCCGTTGGAGCAGCAGTTCTCTGCTGTAGGCGGGGAAGGGCATCGCCTGCGGAGGCAGATCGTCGTCGGTGAAGGCGAACACATCGGTTGAGGCGATGGCGACCCCGGGGTCGCTGTCCAGTACCGCGACGGTCTTCTCCAGCATCGTGGCCGCGATCACGTCGTCGGCGTCCAGCGGAAGGATGTACCGGCCGGCGCTGGCCTCGATCCCCGTGTTGCGCGCGGCGGAGACCCCGGCATTGGCCTGCTGGAGCAGCCTGATGCGCCGGTCGGGGTGGTGGGCGATGAGGGCCTCGGCCACGTCGACGCTGTTGTCGGTACTGCCGTCGTCGACGATGACGATCTCCCAGTCGCGGAACGTCTGTGAAATGACGCTGGACACCGCCTCGGGCAGATAGCGGCCGTAGTCATGACACGGGATGACCACCGAGACCACGGGGTCGGAACTGTGGGGCATGCGCCGTCCTTTGCTTCGGAACGGGAGCGGGAAGGAAGGAGAACCGGGTGATGGGTGGTCGCGCTCGAACAGGCCCGGCGTGGCCCCCCCCGCCCCGTTCCGGGGTCACGCCGGAGCAGACCTGCTGAACCACGTGCTAGCTCTGGCGCTCCAGCGACCCGTAGTCGGGCCAGTGGTCGGGCCTGTGGTCGGGCCTGTGAGGCCCGTGCTCGTCGTGGTCGTGCTCGCGGCAGTGCCCGTAGTCCGGGATCGTGATGTTGCCGACGGGCGTGCAGCAGTGCCCGTAGTCCGGGATCGTGATGTTGCCGACGGGCGTGCAGCAGTGCCCGTAGTCCGTGATCGTGACGTTGGCGAACGGGGGGCAGGGGTGTTCCGCCCCCGGGGTGAGGGTGACGTCACCCAGCGGCTGGATCTGCTGCCCGTACTTCGCCGAGACCGTCGTGTTCGGACCGAGGGAGGCGTACGCCGCCTCCGCGGTGCTGAGCAGTCCGGCGGTGGCCAGTGCGGCAGGAAGGGCTAGGGAAGTGATGGCGCGCGCTTTCACGGTGGCGCCTTTCTGTTGTGGGTGGGGGGAACTGCCCTGGGAGCCGGTGAACTCCACGGCAGGGCAGTAGGGCCACCGTAAGATTGCCTACCAACCGTGTCAAAACGGGCACTCTCTGCGAGGGGGCGCTGGTAGGCGTACAGGCCGTGCCGACGGCCCTGTGGCCCCGGATCAGGACACCGAGACGGCCTCGGTGGCCACAGGCGCCTGGGCGTGATGCGGATGCAGCACTTCCAGGTCGGTCAGCGCCCAGCAGGCGCTGCCCATGTCCCGGGCCATCGCTGCGAACCCTTCGGTCTCGATCAGGTGCTGGTACGGGAAGGGCGGGAAGATCAGGCCGTCACGATGAAGGTCGGCGCGTACCAGCAATGTGGTGCCGCCGACCGAGTCGACGCGCAGGAGTCCTCGCCCGCGCAACTCCTCGAGGTACGTCCGGCCGAAGCCCCTGGGGGGCTGAAGGATGCCGTCACGCAGCCATTGGGACCAGTTGAGCGTGCCGGCCCTCGGGTGAAGGACGAAGGTGTTGAGATCGTACGTAGGCCCACCGGGCGTGGTGGCACAGTGCGGGACGACGATGTCCTTGCGGGCCCCGAGCAGACGCTGGACCAGGTCGGCCGGGTAGCCGGTGACGTCGACGTCGAGCCACAGCACCCACTCCTCGTCGACGAGGGCCCGGGAGAGCAGATGGTTTCGCGCCTTGGCCAGCACCGACCGGCGTCGGCGCTGGATGGCGGGCTCCCAACGGGGTCCGGTCAACTGGAGGCCGAAGTCGCGGCGTACGAGGGTGACCCGCCGGTACTCCGCCTCAAGTTCGGGCAGGACCTGCTGGAGCAGTTCCGGTGTCGTGTCCCGGCTGTCGCCCTCCAGTAGACCCAACGAGATGGCCTCGCGCGGGTAGTCCAGCCTGCGAAGGCTGTCCAGGTAGCCGGGCAGGAACGCGGCCGCGTCCTTGAGCGGGGTGAGCACCAGCACGAGGGGTCGCTCACTCGCCGGGGCCGTCGCGGACTCGACGGCCGGCCGTCGAGTCCGCTCGGAGGTTCGGGCGGTGGGGGTGCCGGCCTCCGCAGGGGCGATGTCCCCGGGCTCGATCGGCAGCCGAGTCGCCATGGCCAGCAACCGCTCCGCGTAGGCACCGGGTTCGGCCCAGATCTCGGTCGCCACGTCGAAGTGCTCCGCGAAATGGGACTCGTTGAACGTATTGCTCCCGTGGCACACATACGTGTACAGCTCGGGCGCGTCAACCGATACGACCCGACAGGTCCGGACCACCTCTTCCGCTACTGGGGTGTCCTCGCCCCGGCGTTGCGCCGGGTAGCGCGGGAGCCGGTCCTTCGCACACACCATCGACCCCTCCCAGACCCGTGCGCAGGAGACCGCGAGCTTGCGGCGGGCGGGCCACCACAGTTGTTCTCGGGCGAGGAAGCACGCGTCGGCGCCGAGCGCGAGAATCGCCGCCATCTGCGTCTCGACCCGCTCCGGGTCATAAAGGTCGTCGTCGTCCCACTGGCATACGTAGGGCCCGGTGGCCCGGTCCACCGCCTCATTGCGCAGTTCGCCCAGCGGCCGCCCCTCCGGGGGAAGCCGGTGATAGCGGATCCGGGAGTCGCCCAGGTCGCGGATGTGCTGCTCGAGGGCGTCCCCCGTGCCGTCCTCCACGACAACCAGCTCGAGGTTCCGGTAGGTCTGGTTACGGAAGCACGTGATCGCCCGTCGCGCCGTCGCCAAGCGGTCCTTGGTCACCATCAGGCATGACACCGTCGGCGCGGGCGCGCCCGAGGCCCAGCGGCGACGCTGCGCGTCGAGGCTGAGCGCACCGTCGGCGAGCGGTTGCAGCTCCTGGCTCGCCCAGAACGGAAACCGCTTGCCGGCCGAGATCCGCGGCGTCCCGGAGGTGTCGCACGCCCAACTGTCCGACCAGTGGTGCACGGCGTACGCGCGGTCGTAGTCGGCTTCCTGCGGGCCGAACAGCTCTGTCGCGTACGGACTCACCTTGGGGTACAGGACCTCCGGGCCGAGAACCGTGATCGAGTCAGTCTCCGGGGTGCTGTCGATCGCTCTGGTGAGGAAGAACGGGCCTGTCGCGTCCAGAGTGCTGGGCAGCTTGTGGGCACTGACCAGTTGGCGGTGGACATGGGCCCAGAAGGGGTGGCCTGGCCGTGACGCCATGAACGCGTTGCCGACGATGCGGCCGAATCCGCGCTGGCGGGCCAGAAGAAGCTGGGTGTGTGCCTCGGGCTCGCATCCGAGGACAAGCTCGCGCCCGTCAAGGATTCCGGAGACCGGGCTGAGACACTCGAAGTCCAGATCCACATACAGCCCGCCGAAATGGTCGAGCAGGAAATAGCGAATCGCGTCGGCGCGCATGATCGCTTCGGGGTAGCCGTCGTAGACCGGCAGGAACCACGGATAGTGCTCCTGGAGGAATGCGCGATTGTCCGCGTCGGTCCACAATCGATACCCCCAGTCGGGGTGGTGCAGTCGCCAGGAATCAGACCACTTCTGCCATTCCTGAGGTAGGTCCGTATCTTTCCATGTCTGGTGGATAAGCGGGGGAATTTTCTCCTGTGCGGACATTCGTGCAGTATGACCGGCTACCTGGCCGAGCCGAGATCTCAAAGACCCTGTCGGCAGTACATTCACCCGGGCGGTCCATGAGACACCGCTGTGTGTGTCGGCACGTACGACAACGCCGCGGGCATCGCCTTGCTGGACGCGCCAAGCCGAAACGCCTCGTCAAGCTCGACGTCCTCGCCGAGGTCGACACCGGCCGCTTCACCAAGAAGCAGTAGCCGACCGAAGCCCCGCGACCAGCAGCCCTGCCCCGACCTCACCTGAAAACGGGCATCAGGTCGCAGATCGTACCTTAACGGGGCGCTTCGTCTCGTTGTTTCATCCCAGGATCTGCGGTTGGTGGGGCTTCGGAGAGGTCGTCACCACCGTCGGTGCACGGTTGCTTTGGTGCCGGTCACCAGGCTTGCCGGTGGAACGTCATCGGCCACGACCGCGCCGGCGGCGATCACGGCATCACGGCCGATGCTGACGCCGGGCAGGATCGTGGCACCGGCACCGATCCACACGTTCTCTGCAACGTCGATGGGCGCGCCGGTGAGGTACAGCCGCCGCTCCTCGGGATCGACCGGGTGGCCGCTGGTGATGAACGTGACCTTCGGGCCGACCATCACGCGCCCGCCGAGCCGGATACCGGCGTAGTCCAGGAACGTGCAGTTCTGGTTGATGAACACGCGCTCGGCGAGGTCGAGGCGGAGACCGTGGTCCGTGAGCCTTTTCCAACCTGTG
>NZ_JBEZVK010000160.1:0-5120 GCF_040636955.1 Streptomyces sp. NPDC032472 | reverse complement strand
GCGCGGCGGCGGCGAGCGCGGCGGCCGCGGGGCGCGGGGCCGGGTCGGGGATGCGGGGGGTGTAGGGGGCGCCGCCGACCGGCTCGTAGACGTCCAGGGCGCCGTCGTCGCGCAGGACGAAGAGGACTCCGGGGCGGTTGGGGTGCTCGCGGGCGAGGCGGGGCGTGTGGTCGAGCCGGGCGATCGCGCGGGCGGCGGCGACCTGGTCCGCGCCGACCTCTCCGCAGTAGGTCACGGACCGGTCGGGGTGGACGGTCGCCGCGTGGAAGGACGTCATCGATCGGGCTCCTCGTCGGGTCTGGAGTCGAACGGAGTCATGTGGAGGCGCATGGAGTCGGGCGGAATCGGACGGAGTCGCATGGAGTCGGACGGAGCCGCATGGAGTCGGGTGGACCGGCTTCGAACCATGGCAGGGCCACCATCACCGCACCGTGTCGCCGCCGTTGCCCAAGGCTCAACTCCCGTGCTGCGCAGGGTGGCTGGGAACGTTCGCCTATCATTTGTTCGATTCCGGACCGCCCGGCGACCGCGCCGCGTCCGGGATCCGCGAACGATCACGACGAAAGGCAACGGGGACTTGGGATTCACGGCCAGATATCGAAAAGCGGTGGTTGCGGCGTGTTCCGTGGCGGCCATCGTGGGCGGACTCCAGCTGACCTCCAGCGCGTTCGGCACCGAGGACCCGGACGCGGGCACCGGCGCGGGCGCGGTTGCGGACGCGGGAGGCAGCCCGACCCCCACCGCGGCCGCCGACGCGGCAGCGGCGCTGCCGGCGCCCGAGAAGGCGCCCGACGCCGCCCACGCGGAGGACTCGGTCCAGTCCGTCGGCGACCACACCGCCTTCAAGAACGGCGTCATGCAGCTCGAAGGAAGCCGCACCGCTGCGGCGGCCCAGGGCGTCGCCGCCGGTCCGCCGCAGGGCGAGGGCTGGAAGCTGGCCGGGGCGACGAAGTGGCTGACGACCGGCTACACGGTCAAGTTCTACGACCAGAAGTCCGCGGACTGGCTGGCTCCTTACGTCAAGGCGTCGGCGGCGGACCTCCAGCGGATCACGAACCTGCCCGTCACGGTCGACACCCGGCCCGTGGGCTGGGACTACCTCCGCCCCAAGGGCGAGGTGGTCATGGGCGTGCTGTACCGGCCCTGCCTGCCGCCGGAGGGTGAGGGCAGCATGGGCAGCACCGGCTGGAAGGTGGTGCGCGACGGCTCCGGAAGCGCCAACCTGAGCTGCGGGTTCACCAGTTCCTCCGTGCCGGAGACGGTGACGAGCGGGCACGCGTACATCGACAGCGAGTTCTTCACCGAGGCGGGCAAGCCCTCCGCCTCCATGGGCGAGACGTACATGCGCAACCACATCAGCCACGAGCTCGGGCACGCGCTGGGCCTCGCCCACGCGAACCGCAGCCTGACGAAGGGCGACTGCGTCAAGGGCAGCGACTCCGGCGAGTTCCCCGTCATGTGCTCGCCGGCGTACGCCTACCAGGACAAGCGGGCCGGCACCTACGTCCAGCAGTTCGACGTGCAGGCGCTGCGCAAGCTCGCCGCCGGCGCCGGAGCCGCGCTGGCCCCGCAGGGGCAGGTGACCGGCCTGGCCGGCAAGTGCCTGGACGCCAAGGGCGGCAAGTCGGACAACGGCACGCAGATCCAGCTCTGGAGCTGCAACGGCACGGTGGCCCAATCGTGGATCCTCGGCAAGGACGGGACGTTCCGCGCGCTCGGCAAGTGCCTGGACAACTCCCGCGCCCTCAGCACCAACGGCAACAAGATCCAGCTGTGGGAGTGCAACGGTACGGCGGCCCAGCGGTGGTCGGTCAACGCCAAGGGGCAGATCGTGAACGCCGGCTCGGGCAAGGTGCTCGACGTGGCCGGCGGCGCGACGGCGAACGGCACCGTGGTGCAGCTGTACACGGCGAACACCGACAAGCGGCAGGTCTGGGTGGCCCCCAAGTAGGCCGTTCGCCCGTTCGCCCGTTGACCCGTTCGCCGTAGCCCTGCGGGAACAGCGCCGTGACACGCGTCCGGCAGGAACGGGACCGGGCGCCGGCGCCGGGCTACCGTCTGCGGGCATGAGGACGGATGACGAGCCGCCCGCGGCCCGCGGGCCGCGGCGGCGCCGGCTGGTGTGGGCGGCGACCGCAGTGGTCGCCGCCCAGGCGGCCCTGGTCTCGGGCGGGCCCGCGCTCTCCTCCCCGCCCGGCAGCTGCGGTCTTCGGCCCGCCACGCCGACGGCGGCTCTGGCGCGGCTGGTGGCGGGGAACCGGCGCTGGCGCACGTACCACGAGCACCACCCCGACCGGAGCGCGGCCGTACGGCGGACCCTGGTGGGCAGTCAGCACCCGTTCGCGGTGGTGCTGGGCTGCATCGATTCCCGCGTGCCCCCGGAGCTGGTCTTCGACCAGGGGCTGGGCGATCTGCTGACCGTGCGGTCGGCGGGCGAGGTCCTGGACGAGGCGGTGCTCGGCAGCATCGCCTACGGCGTGCTGGAGCTGGACGTTCCCCTGGTCGTCGTCCTGGGGCACCAGGGGTGCGGGGCGGTCACGGCCGCCGTCCGGGCCGCGGAGACCCGCACCCCGCTGCCGGCCCATGTCATGTACCTCGCCGAGCAGATCCGCCCCGTCATCGACTTCGGGCTGCAGGGCCAGGCGCGGGTGGACTCGGCGGTCACCGCGAACGTGCGGAGGGTCCGGGTGAGCCTGACCCGGGAGCCGGACGGCCTCCCGTATCGCCGCCGGCCGACTGGCCGTGGTCGGGGCCCAGTACGAGCTGACCAGCCAGCGCGTGCACCGGGTGGACTGACCGGGCGCGCTCGGGGTACGACCGACCCGCCCGGAAATCGACGGACCGCCCCGCGTCCCGTGCGGAGATAATGATCTTTCCGGAGGGTGGACGAGTGGAACGGGGGCCGGGAACGGTGCGGGAGCTGATCGAGGACCGGTACGAGCTCGACGAGCTGCTCGGCCGGGGCGGATTCGGCGAGGTCTGGCGGGCCAGGGACGACCGGGTCGGGCGCTGGGTCGCCGTCAAGATCGGCTACCCGCAGACGTACGAGGACACGCGCCGCTTCGAGCGGGAGGCCAGCCTCGCCGGGAATCTCGCGCACCCCAACATCGCCACCATCCACGACTTCGGGCGCACCGAGCGCGCCGGGCGCGACGCGGTGTTCCTGGTGATGGAGCTGCTCCAGGGGCGCAGCCTCGCCGACGTCCTGGCCGACGGGCTGCCGCCGCTGCACGACGCGCTCGACTGGGCGGCGCAGATCGCGGCGGCGCTGGCGGCGGCGCACGACGCCGGGATCGTCCACCGGGACATCAAGCCGGCGAACGTGATGCTCACCGAGAGCCGGATCGTGAAGGTCCTGGACTTCGGCATCGCCAAGGCGCAGGGCAGCCCTGGCACGGAGCTGACCGGGACAGGCATGGTCATCGGGTCGTTCCCGTACATGGCCCCGGAGCGCTGGACGGGAGGTGCGGGCGGGGTCCCCGTCGACGGCCGGGCGGACCTGTATGCGCTGGGCTGCGTGCTGATGGAGCTCCTCACGGGTGAACGCCCCTTCCCCGCCGGCGAGATGCACGAGCTGCTCGCCCAGCACCTGACGGCCGCGCCGCCCGCGCCCGGTTCGCTGCGGGCGGGGCTGCCGGCGGGGCTGGACGCGCTGGTGCTCGGGCTGCTGGCGAAGGACCCGCGGGAGCGTCCGGCGACGGCGCGCGAGGTGGGCCTGCGGCTGGCCGGTATCAGCCGCGGCGCGGCGGGGCAGGAAGCGGCCCCGGGTGGAGCGGCGGCCGGCGTGCCGCCGATGCCGAGCTACTCCCCGACCGTGCCCGCCCAGGCGGCCCCGGCCCCCGGCCCGGTGGCGCCGCCCGCCGACGACCCCGTACGGGCGATGCTCCAACGCCGCCTGACGCAGCTGCTGGAGGACGCACCGGCCGACCTTGCGCAGCGGCTGGGCACCCTGGTCACGGACCTGGTGGAGGAGTTCGGTACGCACGACCCGCTGTCCGTGCGGGCCGCCTACCACCGGGCGATGAGCGTACGGGGGGAGTCGCGGACGGAACTGGAGCGCCTCCTGCCGAGGATGATGCGGGTGCTCGGCGTGGAGCACCCCGACACCATCACGGCGCGGGCCGCGTACGCCGGCGAGTCCGCCGCCTACGGTCCGGGCGACGCCCGCGGCCACGAGGCCGAGCTGCGCGAGGTCATCGAGCAGGCGACCCGGGTGCTGGGCGCCGACGCGCCGGTCACGCTGGCTGCCCGGTACCACCTGGCCGTCGGGCTCCAGCGGGGCGGCGGTGGTGGGGGGGGCGGCGGGGACGGCTCTGCCCGTACGCCCGAGCAGGCGCGCGGCGAGCAGGCCCGGCTGGGCCCGCTGCTGGCCGGGCTGGAACGCGGGCTGCCGGCGAACAGCCCGATCCTGCTGGACGTACGGCGGCGGCTGGCGCAGGCCGCCTGGCTGCTCGGCGACTTCGCCGCGGCCGCCCCGCTCTACCTCGCCCTGTACCCCGATCCCGCGGACCTGGTGGAGCGCGGGCACGCGGAGATCGCGTACCGGGTGGTCCGGAGCATCGGCGAGGCCGGGGACCCGGGCCGGGCGTTGGCGCTGCTCAAGCCGCTGGAACACCGGCTGCAGCTGACCGTCGGCAACACCCACTGGCTGACGCAGGAGGTCTCCGAGACCCGCTCCGAGATGAGGCGGGCCCTGCGGGAGGACCGACGGGCGGCCGGCGGCGGGCTGGGGTGGCTGTTCGGCAACTGACCCGCCGGCGCGGGCTGTCACCGGCGGCCGCCATACTGGGCCCATGCAACGCATCGGGGGGTACGCCGTCGAGCGCAAGCTCGGCGAAGGCGGCATGGGGACGGTCTATCTCGCTCGGTCCCGCGGGGGACGGGCGGTGGCGGTCAAGGTGGCCCGCCCGGAGCTGGCCGCGGACCCCGCCTTCCGTGAGCGGTTCCGGGCCGAGGTGGCGGCCGCCCGCCGGGTCGGCGGCTTCCACACCGCGCCGGTCGTGGACGCCGACGCCGACGGCGACCCGCCGTGGCTGGCGACCGCGTCCGTACCGGGCCCGACGCTCGCCGCGCGGCGCGCCGCCGAGGGTCCGATGGACGAGCCCACGCTCCGCACCCTG
>NZ_JBEZVK010000159.1:1917-5144 GCF_040636955.1 Streptomyces sp. NPDC032472 | reverse complement strand
TGTTCGTTGCTTCAGAACTAACACAGTGGACGCGAGCAACTGAGGACAAGCCCTCGGCCTATTAGTACCAGTCAGCTCCACCCGTTACCGGGCTTCCACATCTGGCCTATCAACCCAGTCGTCTACTGGGAGCCTTACCCTCTCAAGGAGGTGGGAATACTCATCTCGAAGCAGGCTTCCCGCTTAGATGCTTTCAGCGGTTATCCCTCCCGAACGTAGCCAACCAGCCATGCCCTTGGCAGGACAACTGGCACACCAGAGGTTCGTCCGTCCCGGTCCTCTCGTACTAGGGACAGCCCTTCTCAATATTCCTACGCGCACAGCGGATAGGGACCGAACTGTCTCACGACGTTCTAAACCCAGCTCGCGTACCGCTTTAATGGGCGAACAGCCCAACCCTTGGGACCGACTCCAGCCCCAGGATGCGACGAGCCGACATCGAGGTGCCAAACCATCCCGTCGATATGGACTCTTGGGGAAGATCAGCCTGTTATCCCCGGGGTACCTTTTATCCGTTGAGCGACGGCGCTTCCACAAGCCACCGCCGGATCACTAGTCCCGACTTTCGTCCCTGCTCGACCCGTCGGTCTCACAGTCAAGCTCCCTTGTGCACTTACACTCAACACCTGATTGCCAACCAGGCTGAGGGAACCTTTGGGCGCCTCCGTTACCCTTTGGGAGGCAACCGCCCCAGTTAAACTACCCATCAGACACTGTCCCTGATCCGGATCACGGACCGAGGTTAGACATCCAGCACGACCAGAGTGGTATTTCAACGGCGACTCCACAACCACTGGCGTGGCTGCTTCAAAGTCTCCCACCTATCCTACACAAGCCGAACCGAACACCAATATCAAACTGTAGTAAAGGTCCCGGGGTCTTTCCGTCCTGCTGCGCGAAACGAGCATCTTTACTCGTAGTGCAATTTCACCGGGCCTATGGTTGAGACAGTCGAGAAGTCGTTACGCCATTCGTGCAGGTCGGAACTTACCCGACAAGGAATTTCGCTACCTTAGGATGGTTATAGTTACCACCGCCGTTTACTGGCGCTTAAGTTCTCAGCTTCGCCTGGTCGAAACCAAGCTAACCGGTCCCCTTAACGTTCCAGCACCGGGCAGGCGTCAGTCCGTATACATCGCCTTACGGCTTCGCACGGACCTGTGTTTTTAGTAAACAGTCGCTTCTCGCTGGTCTCTGCGGCCACCCCCAGCTCAGAGTGCAAGACTCATCACCAGTGATGGCCCCCCTTCTCCCGAAGTTACGGGGGCATTTTGCCGAGTTCCTTAACCATAGTTCACCCGAACGCCTCGGTATTCTCTACCTGACCACCTGAGTCGGTTTAGGGTACGGGCCGCCATGAAACTCGCTAGAGGCTTTTCTCGACAGCATAGGATCATCCACTTCACCACAATCGGCTCGGCATCAGGTCTCAGCCTTATATGAGGGACGGATTTGCCTACCCCTCGGCCTACACCCTTACCCCGGGACAACCACCGCCCGGGCTGGACTACCTTCCTGCGTCACCCCATCGCTTACCTACTACCACCTTGGGTCAGCGGCTCCACCACTCCCCTTCACCCGAAGGATCCAGGGCGGCTTCACGGCCTTAGCATTAATGGATTCGATATTGGGCGTTTCAAAGCGGGTACCGGAATATCAACCGGTTGTCCATCGACTACGCCTGTCGGCCTCGCCTTAGGTCCCGACTTACCCTGGGCAGATCAGCTTGACCCAGGAACCCTTAGTCAATCGGCGCACACGTTTCTCACGTGTGTATCGCTACTCATGCCTGCATTCTCACTCGTGAACCGTCCACAACTCGCTTCCGCGGCTGCTTCACCCGGCACACGACGCTCCCCTACCCATCACAGCCTCCGTTGGGAGTATTGCTGCAATGACACGACTTCGGCGGTACGCTTGAGCCCCGCTACATTGTCGGCGCGGAATCACTTGACCAGTGAGCTATTACGCACTCTTTCAAGGGTGGCTGCTTCTAAGCCAACCTCCTGGTTGTCTCTGCGACTCCACATCCTTTCCCACTTAGCGTACGCTTAGGGGCCTTAGTCGATGCTCTGGGCTGTTTCCCTCTCGACCATGGAGCTTATCCCCCACAGTCTCACTGCCGCGCTCTCACTTACCGGCATTCGGAGTTTGGCTAAGGTCAGTAACCCGGTAGGGCCCATCGCCTATCCAGTGCTCTACCTCCGGCAAGAAACACACGACGCTGCACCTAAATGCATTTCGGGGAGAACCAGCTATCACGGAGTTTGATTGGCCTTTCACCCCTAACCACAGGTCATCCCCCAGGTTTTCAACCCTGGTGGGTTCGGTCCTCCACGAAGTCTTACCTCCGCTTCAACCTGCCCATGGCTAGATCACTCCGCTTCGGGTCTAGAGCGTGCAACTCAATCGCCCTATTCGGACTCGCTTTCGCTACGGCTTCCCCACACGGGTTAACCTCGCTACACACCGCTAACTCGCAGGCTCATTCTTCAAAAGGCACGCAGTCACGAGGATCCGAAGATCCCGACGCTCCCACGGCTTGTAGGCACACGGTTTCAGGTACTATTTCACTCCGCTCCCGCGGTACTTTTCACCATTCCCTCACGGTACTATCCGCTATCGGTCACCAGGGAATATTTAGGCTTAGCGGGTGGTCCCGCCAGATTCACACGGGATTTCTCGGGCCCCGTGCTACTTGGGAGATGAGCAAGCAAGCCGTACAGATTTCAGCTACGGGGGTCTTACCCTCTACGCCGGACCTTTCGCATGTCCTTCGCCTATCCATACGGTTTCTGACTCGCCCAGCCGCCGGCAGACGACTGAAGCTCATTCCCACAACCCCACATGCGCAACCCCTGCCGGGTATCACACGCATACGGTTTGGCCTCATCCGGTTTCGCTCGCCACTACTCCCGGAATCACGGTTGTTTTCTCTTCCTGAGGGTACTGAGATGTTTCACTTCCCCTCGTTCCCTCCACACTGCCTATGTGTTCAGCAGCGGGTGACAGCCCATGACGACTGCCGGGTTTCCCCATTCGGACACCCCCGGATCAAAGCTCAGTTGGCAGCTCCCCGGGGCCTATCGCGGCCTCTCACGTCCTTCATCGGTTCCTGGTGCCAAGGCATCCACCGTGCGCCCTTAAAAACTTGGCCACAGATGCTCGCGTCCACTGTGTAGTTCTCAAACAACGACCAGCCACCCACCACCCCACCGGACAAAACC
>NZ_JBEZVK010000158.1:0-5356 GCF_040636955.1 Streptomyces sp. NPDC032472 | reverse complement strand
CGCGCCCCCCCCCCCCCCCCCCGCCGCACCAGACCGGCCCCGCCGGCGGCCCCCCCCCCCCCCGCCCCCCCGCCCCCCCCCCCCCCGCCCGCCCCCCCCCCCCCCCCTGCCCGGCGGAGCCGGGTTCCCTGGGGCTCCGCCCCACACCCCGCGCCTCAAACGCCGGCGGGGCTGGAATGGCGGACCCCCCGCCAAAGGTGTCGGCGGAGCCGGCTCGGCTTCTGGGGCGCTGCCCCAGACCCCGCGCCTCAATCGCCGGCGAGGCTGGATGGGCCGGGCCCCCATCCGGGTCGCCTTCTGGCGCGGGATGCACCCGGCAACGGCGGCGGCACGGCGGAGGTGAAGGTGGTGCGGGGTCGGGCGCCAACGCGACCCGGCGAGGACGGCGCGGCGGCGCGGCACGGTGGCCAGGCGGGGCGGCGCGGCACGGTGGCGGCGCGGCGGCGCGGCACGGCGGCCAGGCGGGGCGGCGGCGAGGCGCGGCGGCGCGGCACGAACGGGGGCGCGGCACGATCGGGGGCGGGGCACGATCGGCGGCGGGGCGGGGCGGGGCGGGACACAACGCTGCCCCGGTCGCCGGGGGCGGGCCGGGGCAGCGCAGAGTATGCAGTTGGTGCCGACGGGTGGGTCAGCCGACGACCTTCTTCAGGGCGTCACCCAGGGCGTCCGCCTCGTCCGGCGTCAGCTCGACGACCAGCCGACCGCCGCCCTCGAGCGGTACGCGCATGACGATGCCCCGCCCCTCCTTGGTGACCTCGAGCGGGCCGTCGCCCGTCCGCGGCTTCATGGCCGCCATGCTCGTTCCCCTTCCTGAAACCAGCTCATCGTCAGCCGACGGCCCCATTCAGGTGCCTGGAACCCGGCATCGAACACATTGCTTCCCGGCCATTATCCCGCATGTCAGGACCCGATGACCAACATCGGCCGGGAACGCTTGCGCAACGCGCTCTGCCAAAACCACTCATTTCGGGGACCTGCCTGCGATACTTCGCCCCGTCTGCGTCCGCTCTGCGCGCACACGGCGGCTTCTTTCTTTGACACACATCACATGCCCTGGAGCGGCCCCGTCCGCCATGCTGACCCTGTACCGGCCAGTACCGATCCGCTGGCCGGGTCCGCGACGGAGGGGACACCACCTGCCATGGCCGACACCGTGCTGTACGAAGTGACCGACGGGCTCGCCACGATCACGCTGAACCGCCCGGACGCGATGAACTCGCTCAACACGGAGCTGAAGGTCGCCCTGCGGGACAGCCTGCAGGCCGCGGGCGCCGACCCGGCCGTCCGGGCGGTCCTGCTGACCGCGACCGGGCGGGCCTTCTGCGTGGGACAGGATTTGAAGGAGCACGTCGGGAACCTGGAGGCCGCCCGGCAGTCCGGCTCCGGCAACGCGCTGAGCACCGTGAGCGAGCACTACAACCCGATCGTGCGGGCGATCACGGAGATGCCGAAGCCGGTCGTCGCCGGGGTCAACGGCGTCGCCGCCGGCGCGGGCTTCGGCTTCGCGCTGGCCGCCGACTACCGGGTGGTGGCCGACACCGCGAGCTTCACCACCGCCTTCGCCGGGGTCGGGCTGTCCGCCGACTCCGGGCTGTCGTGGACGCTGCCACGCCTGGTCGGCCCCAGCCGGGCCGCGGACCTGCTGCTGTTCCCGCGGTCGATCTCCGCGCAGGAGGCGCAGGAGCTCGGCCTCGTGAACCGGCTCGTGCCGGCGGCGGAGCTCCCGCAGACCGCCGCCGAGGTCGCGCGGCGGCTGGCGGACGGGCCGACCGTGGCCTACGCCGGGCTGAAGGAGGCGCTGGCGTACGGGGCGGGGCGCTCCCTCGCCGAGGCACTGGAGAAGGAGGACGAGCTCCAGACGCGCTCGGGTGCCTCCGAGGACCACGCGATCGCGGTCGCGGCCTTCCTCGCCAAGGAGAAGCCGAAGTACACCGGACGCTAGCCCGACCCGCGGCCGGCCCGCACCGGCCGTACCCCCGTCAGGCGGCGGGGGTACGGGCGGTGCAGGCGGCCAGGTGGTCGTTGACCAGGCCGCAGGCCTGCATCAGCGCGTAGGCCGTGGTGGGCCCGACGAAGCGGATGCCCGCCTTCTTCAGGGCCTTGGCCAGAGCCGTGGACTCGGGCGTGACCGCCGGGACGTCTTCGATGTTCGTCGGGGCCGGACGGCCCGGCTCCGGGGCGTGCGACCAGATCAGCTCGTCCAGCTCGCCGGGCTTCCACTGCGCCAGCACCCGCGCGTTGGCGAGCGTCGCCTCGATCTTGGCCCGGTTGCGGATGATCCCCTCGTCGGCCAGCAGCCGCTCGGCGTCCCGCTCGTCGAAGCGGGCGACGGCCGCGATCTCGAAGCCCGCGAAGGCGGTACGGAAGCCCTCCCGCCGCCGCAGGATCGTCAGCCAGGACAGCCCCGACTGGAAGGCCTCCAGGCACAGCCGCTCGTACAGGGCGTCGTCCCCGTGCACCGCGCGGCCCCACTCGGTGTCGTGGTAGGCGGTGTACTCCGCGGTGGACAGCGCCCACGGGCAGCGCAGGCTCCCGTCGGGCCCGGCGAGGGCGCTCACCGGTCGCCGTCCTTCTTCGAGAGGTCGACCGTTCCGCGGTCCTCGGCGGGTACGGCGTCCTCCGCGGGTACGGCGTCCTGCGGCCCGCCCGCATCCATGGCGTCGGCCACCACGGTGGACCCGGACACCGCGGCGGCGGAGGCCGCACGCGCCGGGAGGGCCGCCGGTGCTGCGTGCGCCGCGCGTGCCGCGGCCGCCGTCAGCTCGGCGATCCGCGCGTCGCGCTCGGCCAGTTCGGCCGAGAGCCGCTCGAGTACGTCGTCCACCTCGGCCATGCGGTAGCCGCGCGGCGCCACCGGCAGCCGCAGGGCGTCGACGTCGGCCGGTGCGACGGGGCGGCTCTCCGGCAGCGCGTCGGCCACCCGGTCCGGCTCCGCCTCGGGCAGTACCGGCTCGGAGCCGCCGCCGACCACCGCAAGGGTGACCGCCGCGACGACCACGACCAGCGCGATCAGCAAGAACCAGAACACGATCAACTCCCCGGGACGGTGGCTGGGGGCACCTCCCGGCGGCGGCCGGGGAGACCCACTCCGGTCACCAGGTTAAGGTCGCAGACGAGGCGCAAGGGCCGCCTGAGGAGGAAAACGGGATGCTGCGACTGGGCAGGCGCGAGTTCGACACCCACGAGCCGGTGATCATGGCCATCGTGAACCGGACGCCGGACTCCTTCTACGACCAGGGCGCCACCTTTCGGGACGAACCCGCCCTGGACCGCGTGGAGCAGGCGGTCGCCGAGGGTGCGGCGATCATCGACATCGGCGGGGTCAAGGCCGGTCCGGGCGAGCACGTGGACGCGGCCGAGGAGGCCCGTCGCACGGTCGGCTTCGTCGCCGAGGTCCGCCGCCGCCACCCGGACGTGGTGATCAGCGTCGACACCTGGCGCCACGAGGTCGGCGAGGCGGTCTGCGAGGCCGGGGCCGACCTGCTCAACGACGCGTGGGGCGGGGTCGACCCGAAGCTGGCGGAGGTCGCCGCCCGGTACGGCGCCGGCCTGGTCTGCACCCACGCGGGCGGCGTCGAGCCGCGCACGCGCCCGCACCGCACGGCGTACGACGACGTGATGGCGGACATCCTGCGGGTGACGGTGGGCCTGGCCGAGCGGGCGGTGGAACTCGGCGTCCGCCGGGACGCGATCATGATCGACCCGGGGCACGACTTCGGGAAGAACACCCGGCACTCGCTGGAGGCCACCCGGCGCCTGGCGGAGATGGCCGACACCGGCTGGCCGGTGCTGGTCTCGCTGTCCAACAAGGACTTCGTCGGCGAGACCCTCGACAAGCCGGTCAAGGAGCGGCTGCTCGGCACGCTCGCCACGACGGCGGTCTCGGCCTGGCTGGGCGCGCAGGTCTACCGGGTCCACGAGGTCGCCGAGACCCGGCAGGTCCTGGAGATGGTCCGGTCGATCCAGGGGCTGCGGGAGCCGGCGGTCGCCCGCCGGGGACTGGCCTGAGCCGGGTCCCCGGCCGGACGGCCGGGGACTGCTTCGGCGGCTGCTACTTCGCGACTTCCTTGGTCACGAGTCCGATCGCCTCGTCCACGTCGTCCGTGACGTGGAAGAGGTACAGGTCGCGCTCGGAGGCCTTGCCCTGGGCGATCACGGTGTTGCGCAGCCAGTCGACCAGGCCGCTCCAGTAGTCCGTGCCGAACAGCACGATCGGGAAGCGGGTGATCTTCTGGGTCTGGACCAGGGTCAGGGCCTCGAACATCTCGTCCAGCGTGCCGAGTCCGCCCGGCAGGACCACGAAGCCCTGGCTGTACTTCACGAACATCGTCTTGCGGACGAAGAAGTACCGGAAGTTCAGGCCGAGATCGACGTGCGGGTTGAGCCCCTGCTCGAAGGGCAGCTCGATGCCCAGGCCCACCGAGACGCCGCCCGCCTCGCGGGCGCCCTTGTTGGCGGCCTCCATCGCGCCGGGGCCGCCACCCGTGATCACCGCGAAGCCGGCCTCGACGAGGGCGCCGCCGATCCGGACACCGGCCTCGTACTCCGGTGAGCCGGCGGGCGTGCGTGCGGAGCCGAACACGCTGATCGCCGGCGGCAGCTCCGCCAGCGTGCCGAAGCCCTCGATGAACTCCGACTGGATGCGCAGGACCCGCCAGGGATCGGTGTGGACCCACTCGCTGGGGCCGGCCGAGTCCAGCAGCCGCTGGTCGGTCGTACTGCCCGCCTGCACCTGGCCCCGCCGGCGCAGCACCGGCCCGAGCTGCTGCTCCTCGGGGCGGGGGCGAGCGTACCCCTCGGAATTGCGGTGGTTGCCCATGATGTGCTCCCTCCTGCTGATCGTTGCATCAGCGTAGGCGCACGAAGGTGACGGCAAGCGGAATTCAGGAGGTCAGCCAGGCGCGGAGTCGTTCCTCGCAGTGCAGGATCGCCTTGGTCTCCACGCGCTCGTCGACCTTGTGCGCCAGCAGGGCGTCGCCCGGGCCGTAGTTGACGGCCGGGACGCCGAGCGCGCTGAAGCGGGAGACGTCCGTCCAGCCGAACTTGGGCATCGCGCGCCCGCCGACCGCCTCCATGAACGCGGCGGCCGCGGGGTGGGAGAGGCCGGGCAGGGCGCCGCCGGAGGAGTCGTCGACGAGGAACTCGGTGACGCCGCAGTCCGCGAAGACCTCGCGGACGTGGGCGAGGGCCTCGGCCTCGCTGCGGTCGGGGGCGTAGCGGAAGTTGACGGTGACGGTGCAGGCGTCGGGGATGACGTTGTTGGCGACGCCGCCCTCGATGCGGACCGCGTTGAGGCCCTCGTGGTACTCCAGGCCGTCGATCACGGGCTTGCGCGGCTCGTACGCGGCGAGCCGCG
>NZ_JBEZVK010000157.1:0-5775 GCF_040636955.1 Streptomyces sp. NPDC032472 | reverse complement strand
GGGAGGCGGGGACCAGCCCTCCGGCGGCGCGCCGCCCACGTACGCGCTCGCCCTCCAGGCCGACCTGAGCGGCCCGGGCGCGGCGGACGGGCAGGCGCACGAGCGGGGTGTCCGGCTCGGCGTGGACCGGCACAACGCCCGCAAGGACGCCGCGTTCCGGCTGGCCCTACGCACCGCGGACGACGGAGGCGACGCCGCGCGCGCGAAGCGGGCCGTCGAGCAGCTGGTCGCCGACCCGGCCGTGGTCGCCGTCATCGGCCCCACCTGGGAGGCGCCGGTCCCCGCCCTGGCCGCGGCCTGCCTGGCCGCCGACCTCGCGCTGCTGCTGGTGGCGGTCAACAGCGGCCAGGCCTCGCAGGCCCAGTGGCGGACGGTGGTCGACACCCGGGCGGGCGCCGAGGGCATCGCGCTGCCGGTGCTGCACTACCTGACCCGGGTACGGCCCGTGCACCGCACCGCCGTGGTGGAGGACGAGGGCGGCCCGGGCGGAGCGGACTGGCAGCTCACCCGCGCCCTGCAGCAGAGCCCGCCCTCGCAGGGCACGGTCAGCGTCCACCGGGTCCCGGCGGGCGGCGCCGATTTCGCCGGGGCCGTGGACGCGCTCATCCGGGCGGGCGCCGAGGCCGCCGTGTACGCGGGGACCTCCGCGGAACGGGCCGGGGCCTTCGCGCGGGCGCTGGCCGCCGCCGGGTTCGCGGGGCCGCGGATGGGCACGGGGCGGGTGATGGAGCCGGCGTTCCTGGCGGAGGCCGGTGCGGCGGGCGAGGGGTGGCTGTTCGGCACCTACTTCGCCGATCCCGCGGGGGTGCCGGGCGCGGACGGGTTCGTCGCCGCGCACCGGGCCGCGTACGGGCAGCCGCCCGCCCGCTGGGCCCTGGAGGCCTACGACGCGGTGGGGCTGGTGGCCGCCGCGCTGGGCGGCCTGGAGGGCGAGGGCTGTGACCGGCCGGGGCTGTCCCGGCGGATCTTCCGCACGCCGTACCAGGGGCTCGCGAAGCCGCTGGCCTTCGACGAGGACACGCACATGCTGTCCGGCACCCGGGTCGCGCACCTGCACGACGTCCGGGCGGGCGCGTTCCGGTACCTCGGCCCGTACGCGGACGTGACCACGGCTGGCTGAGCGCGCTACGCCGTCGGGGTTCTCCTGTGCGCCCGTTCGGCCGTACATCCCGAGTGAATGATCATTATTTCGGCTCGCGGGCGCTGTGATGCTGCCATCCGGTCAGGGGCGATCTGGGAGGGCAGCGGGCCGATGCCATCGACGCACGATGCACAAGGAACAGGACTGGGGCAGGCGGGGCAGGCGGGGCAGGCGCAGACAGGACGCGTGCAGACTGGGCGCGCGGAGCAGCCGCGGCGGAGCCGGGCGCACCGGGCGTGGGCCGTCGTGGCGGCGGTGACCGGCGTGGCCCTCCTGGTCGCCGCCGCGCCCGGCAGCGTCCCGCAGCGCGCCGGGACCGCCTACCTCGGCGGCCACGCGGACGCCTTCGTCACGCTGCTGGTGGGCCGCTCCCTGGAGGCCGGCCCCGGCGCGAACACCCCGGCCTGCACCGTGGAGGCGTCCCGCGACGGGAAGTGCGCCGGCCTGCACCGGCAGCGCGTGCGGGCCACCGCCCGCGGGGCGGGGGCCGTGCTGCAGGCGGCGGCCGGATCCGGTGCGCCCGGACCGGGGCACACGGTCCTGCTGCCGACGGACGCCGCCGGCCCCCTCGACATCGGCCTGGCCGAACCGGGGCAGCTCACCGACGTCACCGTCCGCGACGCGCACGGGCGCTACGTGGGCGGCGCCCTCGACCGCCACGGCCGCCGCTGGACCAACACCGAGCCGCTGCGGGCCGGCGAGCGGTACACGGTCCGCGTCGGGGCGCAGGACGCAGCCGGGACCTCGGTCGGGGCGACCCTGGCGTTCCGGACGGCGCCGCCCGCGCAAGGAGGCCGCCTGACGGCGGAGTTCGGGCCGCGGCCGGGCACGTACGGCGCCGGGCAGATCGTCACGGCCGCGCTGAGCCGGCCGGTCCCCGCCTCCGACCCGGAGGCCCGCGCCCTGGTCGAGCGGGCGCTCCAGGTCACCTCCGAGCCCGCGGTCGAGGGCGCCTGGCACTGGGTGGACGGTTCGACGCTGCACTACCGGCCGCGTACGTACTGGCCGGCGCACGCGGTGGTGCACGTGCGCAGCGGGCTGGACGGGGTGGAGGTCGACGAGCACACGTACGGAGGCCGGTCGGAGCCGGTGGACTTCACCGTCGGGGACCGGGTCGAGGCGCTCACCGACGCCGCCGCGCACGAGATGACCGTACGGCGCAACGGGCAGGTACTGCGGAGGATCCCCGTCACCACCGGCAAGGCCGGGTTCCGGACGCGGACCGGCATCAAGGTCGTACTGGGCCAGGAGTACAAGGTCCGGATGCGCGGGGACAGCGTCGGCATCCAGAAGGGCACGAGCGAGTTCTACGACATGCCCGTCTTCTACGCGACGCGGGTGACGTGGAGCGGCGAGTACGTCCACGCCGCGCCCTGGTCGGTCGCCTCGCACGGCGAGGAGAACGTCAGCCACGGCTGCACCGGGATGAGCACGGCGAACGCGGCCTGGTTCTTCGACACGGTGCGGATCGGGGACATCGTCCGGGTGGTGAACAGCGGCGGCGAGCCGATGGCGCCGTTCGACAACGGCTTCGGCGACTGGAACGTCGACTGGCGGGACTGGCTGGCGGGCAGCGCGCTCGCGGGGGCGCCCGAGCCGGCCCCGGTGACGGTGTCGCAGCCGCCGGCGCGCACTGCGTCCCGGCTGCAGCCCCTGACCTGATGCCGCCGCACCGGCCGCTGACGGTCGGCCGGTTCGTCTGTGAGTCCTAGCGGCGCGGGTTGGGGCACGCCTGCCAGGCGAGGTGGTACAGGGTGCTGACGCTGGTATCCGTGGAGTCCATCGTCATGAAGCTGGTGACGGCCTGCGGGTTGGACGTTCCCGCATTGACGCGCAGTTCGGTGTTGATGTTGAAGTTTCGTTTCTCGCCGCAGGGCGCCCAGACGAGGTCCGCGTACTCGGTTTTGTCGGTCGCCTGCCAGTTGTCATTGTGCGGGCCGTTGAACTGGTGGGTGCGCTGGGTGGTCTGGGGCATTCCCTGGAAGTAGTAGTTGGCCCGTTCCTGGCCCCATGCGCCGGGCTGGAGGAATGCGAATCCGCGGTAATCCGCCTGGACGATCGCATAGGTGAATCCGGAAGGAACGTGGACGCGCAGATTGAGCTGGCAGTTCTTGCGGAACGAGGTCGGCGGCGCCCCGGGGCCGACCTGCGCCAGGTAGTCACTGTAGGTGACGGTGAAGGCGGTGTTGTCGGGGGCGACGGCCACCTGGGCGGTGCCCTCGCGGCAGCCGGATCCGTTGACCGTGGCGAGCTCGATCACGATCTTGTCGGGGGGTGCGGTGATCTGCGGGGTGTGGCCGGCGGCCCCGGCACCGGGCGTCGCCGTGGCGATCAGCGCGGCGGCCGCGGCGCCGGTGAACAGGGTGCGGGACAGGGAACGGGACATCGTTGTCTCTCCTGACCGTGATTCGGTGGTTCCTGCACTCACGCCGTGTCAGACCCCGGGGCATTCCTTCCAGGCGAAGTGGTAGACGGTGCTGACGCTGCCGTCGGTGGAGTCCATGCTCATGAAGCTCAGGGACTGCGGGCTGGACGAGCCCGGGTAGACCCGCAGTTCGGTGTTGACGTTGAGGTTCCGCTCCTCGCCGCAGGGCGCGAAGACCAGGTCGGCGTAGTCGGTCTGGTCGGCGGCCTGCCAGTTGTCGCTGTACGGGCCGTTGAACTGGTGGGTGGTGCGGGCCGTCTGCGCCATGCCCTGGAAGTAGTAGTTGGCGCGCTCCTGGCCGTACGCCCCGCGCTGGAGGTGGGCGAAGCCGCGGTAGTCGGCGCGGGCGATGGCGTACGTGAAGCCCTGCGGCACGTGGATCTGCAGGGCGAGCTGGCAGTTCTTGCGGAAGTCGGTCCCGCTGGATCCGGCTCCCGCCTGGGCGAGGTAGTTGCTGTACGTGACGGTGAAGGAGGTGTTGTCGGAGGCGGCGGCCACGCTCGCCGTCCCCTGCGGGCACCCCGATCCGTTGACGCCGACGACGTCGACGGTGATTCTCCCGGGCGGATAGGTGGCCGTATCGGCCTGGGCGGGAAGGGCCAGTGCGGACAAGGCCGCCACCGCCGTCCCGACGGCCAGCTTGCGTCCCAGCACCATGCGTTTCTCCATTCATCCGGAGTCGCCGCGATTTCGGCATGGACATGCCACCACGCGGTGCGGGGACTGGGAAGGCCGGGAAACGGCCAACCCCGGCGGGGGGCGGCTACTGGCCGGAATGGGAGGGGAAGAGGGCGCGGAAGGCGCGCGCGTCGTGGACCGCCGCACCACCGGGGTCGTTGTTGAAGTACGCGAACACGTCCGCCCCTTCGGGCCAGGTGTCGGCGATACGGGCCGCCCACGTGCGCAGGGCCCGCGGCCCGTAGCGCGGCCAGGGCTGCGCCCGGCCCTCGTGGAAGCGGACGTAGCCCCAGTCGGCGGTGCGCCACAGCGGGGTCACCGGGCGCGAGCCGCGGTCGGCCCAGCACAGGGCGGCGGCGCGGGCGGTCAGCACCGCCTGCACGTCCGGATGCCACCAGGAGGGGTGGCGGGGCTCCACCGCCACCCGGGTCCCCGGCGGGAAACAGGCCAGGCAGGCGTCCAGGGCCTGCGGGTCGGCGCGCAGGGTGGGCGGCAGCTGCAGCAGGACCGGGCCGAGCCGGTCGCCGAGGGCGGCGGCGTGCCCCATGAGCCGGGCCACGGGTTCGGCGGGCTCGCGCAGGCGCTTGATGTGGGTCAGGAAGCGGCTGGCCTTCACCGCCATGACGAACCCCTGCGGGGTGCGCTCGCGCCAGGCCGCGAAGGTCTCCGGGGAGGGCAGCCGGTAGAAGGCGTTGTTGCTCTCCACCGTGGCGAACTGGCCGGCGTACTCCTCCAGCCAGAGGCGCTGCGGCCGGCCGGCGGGGTAGAGGACGCCCGCCCAGTCCCGGTACTGCCATCCGGAGGTTCCGACGAGCACGGGCATGGTGCCGATGATGGCGGGGCGCGGGGCGCGGCGCATCCGGCCGGGGGCCGGGAGTGTGCCGGGCCCTCGGCCGGGCAGGCGCCCGGCATGACTTTCCAGCATCCTGCGGAACGCAGCGACGGCAAGGACCATGCGGGCCGCTTCGAGCGGCTGGCCGAGCTCGCCTCGAACTTCACGAGCTCCGCCGTCTTCTCCGTGCTGTGCGTGATCCTGGTGGCGGGCTTCCTCGCCGTCCACGCCGCCGGGCTGCCGATCGAATGGCAGCACCTGGCCGGGGACTCCATCGGGGCGGTGTCCCTGCTGCTGCTGGCCTTGCTGAAGAACACGGAGCGGCGGGCCGAGCACGCGATCCAGCGCAAGCTCGACGCGATCGCCGCCGCCCTGCTGGAACAGCAGGAGGGTCGCGAGGGCGACGCCCACGAGGACTTGGAGAAAGCCATCCGCATGGAAGAACGCCTCTAGCCCCCGGCGGTCCCCCTGGCCCCGGCGGTCGCACCCCCGAGGGCGGGGTCTGGGGCAGCGCCCCAGACCCCGCGCCGCAAATGCCGGCGAGGCTGAAATGGCCAGCCCCCGGCTTCGGAAGCAGGGCAGACAACGACGCCTGCGGTCGAAGGCAGGGGGCGCGGAAAACCAGCCCCGCCGGCGTTTGAGGCGCGGGTCCGGGCGGAGCCCGGTGCCCGGCGGAGCCGGGATCCTTGGGGCTCCGCG
>NZ_JBEZVK010000156.1:0-5815 GCF_040636955.1 Streptomyces sp. NPDC032472 | reverse complement strand
CCGCGCTCGCCGCCGCCGCGCTCGCGCAGCCGCTCGGCGCAGCCTCCGGAACCATATGGATCCCCGGAGCCATACGCATCGGCGACGGCAGCATCGGCGGCGCCATGGACACCCCCGGCAACCCGCCCCGGGTGACCCTGCACACCACCGAGTCCCCGGCCGGCGGCGGTTACCTCGAGTCCATGAGCTCGTACCTGATCGAGGTCGCCTCCGAACCGCAGCTCGTCTACTGCCCCGTCACCGACCGGATCGCCCAGCTCGGCCCGCTCCACCAGTCGGCCCGCGCCCTGCGCAACGACGGCGCCCGCCGCACCAACCGCGAGGGCCGGGTCAACATCCAGATCGAGGTCCTCGCGTACGCCAGGAACCCCTGGACCACCGGCTGGGACCCGGGCCAGAAGCCCGGCTGGCGCTCCATCCTGGCGGCCGCCCGCTCCTGGGGCGTGCCCGACGCGTTCCCGGCAGGCCCGCCCGCCCCCTTCCCGGGCCCGGACAAGCCCCGCTCGCGCTCGGTGTGGCAGAACAAGGGCGGCTACTTCGGCCACTGCGACGTCCCCGGCAACGACCACGGCGACCCCGGTGCCCTCGACACGGCGAAGGTCCTCGGCGGCCCCGGCGGCGACACCCCGCCGCCACCCCGGCCCACGGTCAGCGTCGCCCACCTCGCAGCCGCGGCACGGGCCGACATCCCCGGTCCCGACGGCCACACCACCCACCCCGACGAGGTCCGGGTCCTGGAGGACGCCCTGGTCGCGGAGGACCTCCTCGACGCCCGCTACGCCGACGGCAGCTTCGGCACCCGCACCCGCGACGCGTACGCCGCCTGGCAGCGCAGCGAGGCCGGCGGCTCCTACTCCGGCCCGGACGCCGACGGCATCCCAGGCATCGCCTCCCTGACCCGCCTGGCGGCCCGCCACGGCTTCACCGCCACCGACTGACCTGCTGCCGACCGGCCTGCCGCCGCCGTACGGGCGCCTACCGCCCGTGCGGCCCGGCCGCCGGCCGCCCGGCCGTGGCGGGGCGCAGGAACGGCAGGTCCCGGTCGCCGACCTGCGTACGCGGCCCGGCAGCGCGCAGCACCACGTCCAGGACCCGGTCCGGCTCGGCGGCGTAGCAGTGCGCGAACCAGGGCATGTTGGCCTCTACCACCGCCCAGGTGCCGTCGATGAGCCGTCCGACGTCGAGGCACACCGCGCTGGGCAGGCCGTCCGCCCCGGCGGACAGCACCTCGCGCGCGAAGCCGCGGACCGGCCCGTCCAACGGTCCGGGGTCGAGGCGCCCGTGCACGGCATACCGGCTGCCGGCGACGGCCTCTCCGTCGAGCACGAACAGCCGGTACTCGGCGGCGAACTCCACCACACCGCTCACCAGCACCGGCGTCGCCCCGTCGAGCGCCGCCGGCAGGCGGGTGCCGTCCTCGTACACCGCGGCGGGGAGCTCGTCGATCTTCGCCGAGGGCGGCTTGACGAATGCGCGCTCTGCCAGCAGCCGGGCCTGCGCGAGCGTCGTCAGCCGCACGGCGCGACGCACCAGCGCATACGGAACCCTCGTCAGCCAGTCGTCGGCAGGCTCGAGCAGGCCGAGCCCGAGCCCCGCGGCGACCCGGTCGGCCGCGAGCGCGCCGCCGTACCAGTGCACCCCGCGCCCGTCCGCCCGCCCGACCTGCGCGACCACCTCGAACCCCCGCCAGGCCGCGGCCTGTCCGAGCAACTCCGCCGTGGAGGTCCGGGGCGGATGCAGGAACAGGGTGCGTTCGGTGCCGTGGCTCATGCCGGCGAGCGTACGGGCCCGCCGCGCGTGCGTGGCAAAACCTGGGGGAGTGCTGAGGAGTGCTGCCTGCCGGGGTAGCGGAGGGGGGCGTTCCATGCGCTATGGTTGATCTCGAGCTCGCCGCCGTGAACAGCAGCAGCGGGTCCGGCGTTGGTGGTCCAAGGAAAGGCACCCCACTTCCTGTGGGGGGATGCAGGTGCAAGGCCTGCCCAGCGCTCGAACAAGGCCTCGGCCTCCTCACGGAGGCCGAGGCCTTTTGTCAGTTCGGGATGTACCGGGTGCAGTCGTTCAGCCAGTTCGTGTAGAACCTGCCGTCGCCCCCGGAGCGGATGTCGACGGTGCGGATGCGCTGCACCTCGGTCAGCATGTGCCGGCCGGTGACCGGGCCGACCTTGCCGTCGACGGTGATCCGCTCCGCCTTCTGGAAGCGGGCCACGGCGTTGAGGGTGTTGTTGCCGAACTGTCCGTCCACGGCCACGTCCGGGCTCTGGACGATGTTCACCCCGCGCTGGACACAGCGTACGGCCGGCCCCGAGTCGCCCTTCTGGATGATGCCGCCCGCCGCCTGCGCCGGGACGGCCACCAGCGCGGCGGTCAGGCCCGCTCCGGCGAGGACGGCGAGACGAGCGGTCCACCTGCGCGACTGCCTCATGGTCTTTCCCCCTGGTTTCGGTTGCGTTGGTCGATCGGTCGTACGGAAGCTATCCGGGCGGCCGCGGACGGGGCATCCCGCGGCGGGTTGACCGCACGGGTAAACCCCAGCAGTACCGGGCGCACCGGTCATACCAGCGCTGTAGGACTGGGGCGGGTGCTGCGGCGGCGACCGCGATGGTTGCCCGGGCGCGCGTTCGACTAGGGTCGGTCGGAACAGCGAACCGCGCACCCGCGCACACACGACACGAGGAGCAGCCGTGAGCGAGACGGCGTCCACCGCCCTGCAGCAGGAGATCGCCCGGGACCTCCAGGTCACCGGGTCCTTCGACGCGGAGCACGAGATCGAGCGCCGTGTGGCCTTCCTCACGGAGCGGCTCACCTCGACCGGCCTGCGCTCGCTCGTCCTCGGCATCAGCGGAGGCGTGGACTCCACCACCACCGGCCGGCTCTGCCAGCTCGCCGTGGAGCGGGCCCGCGCGGCCGGCCACGAGGCGGCCTTCTACGCCATGCGCCTGCCGTACGGGGTCCAGGCCGACGAGAAGGACGCGCAGCTCGCCCTCTCCTTCATCCGGGCCGACCACGTCCTGACCGTGGACGTGAAGCCCGCCAGCGACGCCGCCCTCGCCGCCTCGATGGCCGCCGGCGTCACCTTCCGCGACGCCCACCACCAGGACTTCGTCCACGGCAACATCAAGGCCCGCCAGCGCATGATCGCGCAGTACGCGGTCGCCGGGGCCCGTGACGGCCTGGTCGTCGGCACCGACCACGCCGCCGAGGCGGTCTCCGGCTTCTTCACCAAGTTCGGCGACGGCGCCGCCGACCTCGTTCCGCTCACCGGCCTGACCAAGCGCCGGGTCCGGGCCGTCGCGGACGCCCTGGGCGCTCCGGCCGAGCTGGTGTGGAAGGTCCCCACCGCCGACCTGGAGACCCTCGACCCCGGCAAGGCCGACGAGGACGCGCTCGGCGTCACGTACGACGACATCGACGACTTCCTGGAGGGCAAGCCGGTCGACGAGCGGGCCTTCGGGATCATCACCCGCCGCTACCGGCTCACCGAGCACAAGCGGCAGCTCCCCATCGCCCCCTGAGGGCACGCGGGAGGCCGCGCGCCGCGGTGATCGCCGGTCTGGCAGCGGACCGGCGCACCGCGCAAGAATGCCGCCATGGCGGACACCCACTACGGCACCGGGCACACCCGGCCTGAGCAGGAGCAGGTCCCGGAGCAGCTGGAGCAGCCGGAGCAGCCGGAGCGGCAGGACCGGGCGGCACCGGCAGCCCCGGCAGGACCGGGAGCCCCGGCGGTACGGATCGAGCGCGACGGCCCCGTGACCACGGTGGTGCTCTCCCGCCCTGACGCCCGCAACGCCGTGGACGGTCCGACGGCGCGGCAACTGGCCGATGCCTTCCGGGCGTTCGAGGCGGACGACGAGGCCTCGGTCGCCGTGCTGTGGGGCGAGGGCGGGACCTTCTGCGCGGGCGCAGACCTGAAGGCCGTCGGCACCGAGCGCGGCAACCGGGTGGAGCCCGACGGCGACGGCCCGATGGGACCCACCCGGATGCGGCTCACCAAGCCGGTCATCGCGGCCGTCGCCGGGCACGCCGTGGCCAGCGGGCTCGAACTCGCCCTGTGGTGCGACCTGCGCGTGGTCGAGGAGGACGCGGTCCTCGGCGTGTTCTGCCGCCGCTGGGGCGTACCGCTCATCGACGGCGGGACGGTCCGGCTGCCCCGGCTGATCGGCGAGAGCCGTGCCATGGACCTGATCCTGACCGGCCGGCCGGTGCCGGCCGCCGAGGCCCACGCGATCGGGCTCGCCAACCGGCTCGTACCGCCGGGACAGGCCCGGCGGGCCGCGGAGGAACTCGCCCGGGAGATCGCCGCGTTCCCGCAGCTGTGCCTGCGCCACGACCGGCTCTCCGTACGGGAACAGCACGGGCTGGACGAGCCCGAGGCGCTGGCGGTCGAGCTGCGGCACGGCATGGTGCCGTTGTCGGCGGGAGAGACCCTCTCGGGCGCCGCGCGTTTCGCGTCCGGCGCCGGTCGGCACGGTTCGTTCGACGACTGACTGTTTCGCCGTACGCCGCCGGCCGGGTTCGCCTCACGGCGCGGTCCCGCCGAGCGGCTCGGGGTCGGCGACCCAGCCGGCCGCCAGGACCAGACCGCTGGCCCGGTGCACGGACAGGAAGCCGAAGGGCCGGTCGAAGCGGACGTCGATGCGGCGCACCCGGTACCGCTGCGGCGGCGGGGCGCCGCCCGGCTGCATGGCGATCGCGGTGACCGCGGCCGCCTCGAAACCACGGGCGTGGAAGGCCGCCACGGCCGACTGCCGGGCCTCCCCGACGGCGAGCGGATGGCTGCTCACGCCGGGGAAGTGGCCGGTGCTCGCGCGGGCGGCCTCGGTCAGCCCGAACAGCGGGGCCCGTTCGAGCAGATCGTGCTCCGCGGCCACCGAGAACGCCACCGTGGAAAGGCCGAGGACCGGCTCGGGCCGGGCCGACTCGACCGTGGTGACCCGTACGCCGGGCCCCGCCGCTCCGTCGGGCAGCTGGGTGCCCGGTACGGCCTGGACGGCCCTGGTGGCCGCCGCCACACCATGGGCCAGCACCTCGCCGGGGGCGGCCTGCTCGGTGCCGAGCACCAGGTAGACGTCCGTCCCTGCGTCGCCGCCCACCTGGTACAGCGTCAGGTCGCCGGCCACCACGCCGAGCCGGTCCGGGTGGGCGGAGTACCGCGACAGCCCCTGGAGCCGCCGCCCCGCCCACGGCCCGGTGGCGGGCTGCTCGGGGCGCTCGGTGAAGGGGTGCCGCCAGGTCACCTTCAGGGCCAGGGCCGAGGCGAGCACGAGCAGCGCCCGGGCCGGGTCGGCGACGGGCATCGTCTCGACCAGGCCGCCCGTCCGCTCGGCGGCCCAACGGTCCAGCGCGGCCCGGTCGGTGGCGGGGTCCCCGGTCAGCCGGCCGCGCGTGCCGGTCGGGAGGCCCGCCGCCCAGCGCTCCTCCAGCGGGAGTCCGGCCTGCGTCCACAGGCCGAGAGCCGCCGAGAGGCCGCCGACCGCGTCGAAGCCGGTGAGCAGTCGGCGGGCCGCTTCGGCCGCCTGGGTGGCGGGTATGCCGAGGGCCTCCTGCAGTTCGTCGCGGGTTCGGCCGGCGGCGCCGTCCGCGAGCAGGGCCAGCAGGGGCCACAGTCCGGCCGCCGTGAACACCGTGTTGCCGCGGGGGTTCAGGGCCCGGGCCCAGCGGGTGGTGAGCGCATTGACCGCTCCGACCGTCTGTATCCACATGGGAGCCCAGCCTATGGTGCGGTCCCGTGGTTGCGCCGCTGCGCCCCGCGCCCGGGGGGGGGGGGGCGCCCCCCCCCCCCCGCGCCCCACCCCCGCCCGGCGGGGGGGATAGC
>NZ_JBEZVK010000155.1:0-6147 GCF_040636955.1 Streptomyces sp. NPDC032472 | reverse complement strand
GTTTGAGCGCGCCGGGCGCGGAGCGTCCGGAAACCCTTTTGGTGGCGCGCCTATGGCCGCAGGGGCATGGGGGAGAAGGGGTGGTGCTCCCAGATCCGGCGGGATGCGTCCTCCGGGTACGGGGCGACGGTCGGGCGGGTGTCGAAGAGTTGCACCAGGCGCTGCCGGAGATCGTACGCGGGCCAGCCGGGGTCGCCCCCGGCGGCGAACGCCGTCCACGCGGCACGCATGCGGCCCGACAGCTCCTCCGCCTCGGCGGAGGGCGGCGTGCCGACCAGCGCGGCGGGCTGACCGCGGTCCAGGGTGCCGAGGACGAGCGGTACGTCCAGGCCGTGGCAGGCGCCCAGCGCACCGCCCATGCCCGGCGCGGGCCAGGTCAGCTCGTAGGCGTACGTGCGCCCCCCGGCGGCCGCGTGCGCCTCGGCGAGATGCAGCGTCGGCATCCGGAACAGCCAGTCGAAGTGGACCCGTTCGTACAACTCCTCCGGACCTGCTGCCGCACAGGCCTCGCGGTAGCGGCGCGCACCGTCCGGGGCCGGGGCGAAGATTTCCAGCGCGCTCGCCGCCTGCTCCTCGTCCACCGCGCCGAGGAGCCCGTCCAGCGCCGCGAACAGGCGGTGTTCGTCGCGGGTGTGGCCGACGAGGAGTTCGACGCCACGGGCGGCGCCGGCGGACACCGCCTGCCACGGGGTGGCGGCGAGGGCCTCGCCGTCGACGACGGGGGAGAAGAGGATCCCCCTGTGGGCGGCCCGGCCCCACCGCTCGTTCCACTGCCCGGACTTGGCGCCGACCGCGTCATCGGCGGCGGGCAGCCGGTGCGGGGCGACGCCGGACAGGTCGGCCACGGTGGGCCGCAGCCCGAGCTCGGCGGCGCAGGCGGCGGCGATGTCCTCGGCGAGCTCCGGCGAGAAGAACGTTCCCGGCATGCTCTGCACGACGGCCCGGCGGAAGAGTCCGTCCGCGCCGTCCATCGCCAGCAGCGCGGCGATCGATCCGCCGCCCGCCGACTGGCCGAAGACCGTGACCCGGTCGGGGTCGCCGCCGAAGGCCCCGATGTTGTCGCGCACCCATCGGAGGGCGGCCACCTGGTCGAGCAGGCCGCGGTTGGCGGGAGCCCCCTCGATCTGCGCGAAGCCTTCGATGCCGACCCGGTAGTTGAAGGTCACCACGACAACGCCGCCCTCGCGCGCGAGGCGGCCGCCGTCGTACTCGGGCAGAGCGGACATGCCGAAGGCGTAGCCGCCGCCCTGGACCCAGACCATCACCCGCAGCCCGGCGCCCCGTTCGGCCTCGGGCGACCAGACGTTGACGGTCAGCCAGTCGTCGCCCGTCGCGTCCTGCGCCAGCGCGTCCATGCCGAACAGGCCGGCCTGGCGGGGGCGGCGGACCGTACGCGACGGCCTCCCGCACGCCGCTCCAGCCCCGTACGGGCAGCGGCGCGGAAGAACCGGGCGAATCGGGCGTGGCAGCGGTCATCGGAGCCCCCTGCCCGGGCGGAGGGGCCTCGGTCGGCCCCGGACGCCGGGAATCATCCGCCGGGTCCGGACACCACGCCGACGAATTACGTGTACGAGGGGCCTACGGCTGCGCCGGACCCGCCCCCGCCAGTCCGCGCAGCAGCAGGCGCACCCCGAGGTCGAAGCCGCGCGAGTCCAGCTCGGCGAGGCCGCCGGGTCGGGCGCCCGCGGCGTCCAGGGAGGCTGCGAGGGCCGGGTAGTCCGGCCGGTACGCGCCGGGTGGGCCGGTGAAACCTGCGGTGAAGGTCTCCAGCGCCGAGCCCAGGACGAGGTTGTCCAGCGCGGCGGCGGCCTCGGCGGCCTCCGCGGGAGTGCAGCCGTGCCGGGTCAGGGCCGCGAGCAGGGCGTCGTACCCCCGCAGGGCCTTGTCCGACGAGACCCGGTGGCGGGCCACGAGCGGGATCATGTGCGGGTAGCGCAGGTAGACCCGCCGGTATCCGTGCGCGTAGGCCGTGATGCCCTCCGCGCCGCCGGGGTCGGCCAGCGGTCCCAGGTCGATCTCGTCGTTGATGAGCTCGGCGACCGCGTCGAGGAGGTCCTCCTTCGACGCGATGTGGTGGTAGAGGGACGCGCCCTTGACCCCCAGCCGGTCGGCGATCGTGCGCATTTTCAGCGCTTCCGCGCCGTGCTCGTCCAACAGCTCCAGAGCCGCGCGGGCGATGATCGCGCGGCTGAGGAGGGTCTGGCTCGGCCGTGGCATCTGCGACTCCTTCACTCCCGGATGCGCAGGTTACCTGTCAGGAACGCTTCACAAGCAGCCAGGAACGCCGCTACATTCCAGCCACCTCGTTTACCTAACGCGGTTAGATTTAGCGCGAGCCCGACTGGCATCGCGCGCCCGGTGAGGTGATCACATGAACAGACGTACGAACGCGGTCGCGGATACGGCGGCGCATACGGCAGCCGATGCGGCAGCCGACGGGCCGGCCGACGCGGCAACCGACACCGATGCGGCCCGCCTCCGCGACCTGGGATACCGTCAGGAGCTGCGCCGCAGCCTCGGCATCCTCGGCAACATCTCCATGGGCTTCGCCGTGGTCTCCCCGGTCGTGGCCCTGTACGCCGTCTCGATGGTCGGGACCACGGTCGCCGGCCCGCTCTGGGTCTGGGCGCTGCCCCTGGTCCTGGCCGGCCAGTGCCTGGTGGTCAACGTCTACGCGGAGCTGACCTCCCAGTGGCCGCTGGCCGGCGGCCCGTACCAGTGGGGCCGCAGGCTGCTCGGCCCGGCCTTCGGCTGGCTCGGCGGCTGGGTGTGGCAGTTCGCCGTCATGTTCGGCAACACCACCGTCGCCTACCTCGCGGCGCCCTGGGTCTACGCCCTGGTCGGCGCCACCCCGACGCCCGGCGGCCTGGTGGGCGTCGCCGTCGGCATCCTGTGCGTGTGCATGCTGGTGAACGCGTACGGCATCACGATCCTGCGCTGGTTCGTCTCCCTCGGCATCGCCGCCGAGGCGGTCGCGTCGGTCGGCGTGGGCCTGGCCCTGCTGCTCTTCTTCCGGGAGCACGGCTTCCCGCTGTTCACCGAGACCCTCGGCGCCGAAGCCCTCTCGGGCGGCTCCACCCTGCTCGGCTTCCTCGCCGCCGTGGCCGTCGCCGGCTGGGCCTTCATCGGCTTCGACGCCTGCGTGTCCACCGCCGAGGAGACCAAGGACGCCGGCCGCCAGGTGCCCCGCGCCATGTGGTGGGCCCTGCTCAGCGTGGGTGCCGTCGTCATCCTCAACGCCATGGCCGTGGCCCTCGCGCACCCGCACCCCGAGGCCGTCGTCGCCGGCGAGGACATCGACCCGGTGACCACCGCCGTGGTCCACGCCTTCGGCGGCTGGTCCGACAAGCCGTTCGTCGTGGTGGTCCTGGTCGGCTTCCTCGCCTGCGCCATGGCCTCCCAGGGCGGCGCGGCCCGCGGCCTGTTCTCCCTCGCCCGCGACGGGGTCTTCCCCTTCTCCCGGCACGTCCGCAAGGTCAACCGCCGCCAGGCCCCCATCGGCGGCCTGGTCGCCTCCACGCTCATCAGCGGCGCAGCCCTCGCCCTCGGCCTGAACGCCACCGCCATCGGAAGCCTGATCGCCTTCGGCACCGCGGCCACCTACCTGCCGTTCTTCCTCGTGTCGCTCGCCGCGCTCGTCGCCCGCCTGCGCGGGACCTGGGTGCCTTCGGGCGCGATCCGGCTCGGCCGCAAGGGGACGTTCCTGAACGTCCTCGCCGTCGCCTGGACCGCCTTCGAGGTGGTCAACGTCTGCTGGCCGCGGGCGATCCTCGCACCGCCCGGCGCCCCCTGGTACCAGGTGTGGGCCGCGCTCCTGGGCACCGCCGCCGTGCTCGGTTCGGGTCTGGCGTACCTGCTCGTACGCCGCCCCCACGACAGGCTCCGCGGCGACGACCCCGACGCCCCGCCGGCCGCCGTACCCGCCCCCGCGGCGGCAGGCCCGGCGGAAGCGTCCTGACGGCGGCTCCCGCGCCGCCACCCCCCCACGCTGCAGTTCACCCGTCCGACCGGCTCCGCCCGAGCACCGCGCACCGCGCACCGAGCACCGGGCGACGAGCACCGAGCACCGCCACGCGCCACGGAGGAATGAACCATGTCCCTGTCCAGCACACCCCGCCCCCGCACCTCGCGCCGTGCCTTCTGCACCACCGCCCTGACCGCCGCCGCGGGCCTGTTCCTCGCGACGGGAACCACCGGCCGGGCGGCGGCCGCACCGGCCACCGCCACCGGAGCCCTGACCGTCCCCGCCGAGTGGCAGCCGCACTCCGGCTGTGTGATGGCCTGGCCGTGGGACCGCAACGTCGGCTGGGGCGGGCTGCTCAAGGCCGTACAGGCGGAGGTCGCCGCGATAGCCAAGGCCATCGCCCGCTTCGAGCCCGTCCTGATGGTCGCCGAGCCCGGTACCGCCGCCGACGCACGCCAGCAGTGCGGCAGCGGCGTGACCGTCATCGAGTACCCCGTCAACGACTGCTGGACCCGCGACACCGGCCCCGTCTTCGCCCTCGACGGCGACCGCACCCACCTCACCGGGCTCGACTTCCGCTTCAACGGCTGGGGCAACAAGTACCCGTACGACAAGGACGACCTGCTGCCCGCGGGCGTCTGCGACCACCTGGCCGTGCCGCGCCGGCCCGTCGACCTCGTGCTCGAGGGCGGCTCGATGATCACCGACGGCGCGGGCACCCTCATCACCACCGAGGAGTGCCTGCTCAACCCCAACCGCAACCCGGGGCTGAGCCGCGCACAGATCGAGTCCGCGCTGCTCGCCGCGTACGGTGCGAGCAAGGTGATCTGGCTCCCGTACGGCCTGAACAACGACATCATCACCAACGGGCACATCGACCTCGTCGCCGCCTACCTCGGACCGGCGCAGGTCCTCCTGCACACCCAGCCCGACCCCGCCCACCCCAACCACGCCCGGATGGCGGCCAACAAGGCGGTGCTGCAGGCCGCGACCGATGCCTGCGGCCGCCCCTTCCAGATCAGCGAGCTGCAGCAGCAGCCGCAGTTCCGCGTCAACGGGGCCCTGGTGGAGACCTTCAGCTACACCAACTACTACCTGACGAGCGGCAGCGTGGTCGTGCCGACGGCCGCAGTGGCCGACGACGCCCCCGCGCTGGCCCGCTTCGCCGCCCTCTTCCCGGGCCGGGAGATCGTCGGCATCCCGGCCCGCACCCTGGCCTGGGGCGGCGGCGGGGTCCACTGCATCACCCAGCACATCCCGGCCACCGCCTGACCGGCCGACCGCGGCGGCGGGGGCCTCAGCCGGGCCCCGCCCCGGCGGTCACCTGCCCCGTCGCCGCCCGGCCCACGGCGCCCCCGGGCCGGGCGAGCAGACGCCGCAGCCAGCGGGTGCGGGCCTCGCGGGCGTCCTGGCTGAGTGACGCCCGGGGGGCCAGGGCGTCGAAGCCGTGGAAGGCCCCCGGCCACACGTGCAGTTCGGCCTCGCCGCCGGCCTGCCAGATGGCGTTGGCGTAGGCCACGTCCTCGTCCCGGAAGGTCTCCGCCGACCCGACCTCGATATAGGCCGGCGGCAGCCCGGACAGATCCGTCGCCCGGGCGGGAGCCGCATGGGGAGGCAGGTCCGCAGCACCGTACCGGTCGCCCAACAGGGCCTGCCACGCCGTCGCGTTGGAGGTCCGGTCCCAGGTGTCGACGCCGGCCATCTGGTGGCTGGAGAACGTGTCGTTGCGATCGTCGAGCATCGGGCACAGGAGCAGTTGCCCGATCGGCGCGGGCCCGCCGCGGTCGCGGGTCAGCAGGGCGAGCGCCGCGGCGAGCCCGCCGCCGGCGCTCTTCCCCCCGACGACGATCCGGTCGGCGTCGACGCCCAGTTCGGCCGCGTGCCCGGCGGTCCAGACGAGGCCGGCCCAGCAGTCCTCCACCGGGCCGGGGTACCGGGCGTGCGGCGCAAGCCGGTAGTCGACCGAGACGACGGCCAGCTCCAGCGGGAGGGCCCAGGCGCGCAGCAGCTGCGGCAGCACCGACCACGCATTGCCCATGACCATCCCGCCGCCGTGCATGTAGTAGAGCAGCGGCAGCGGCCGGGCGAGCCCGGCGGGCCGCGCGCTGACGAGTGTGACCTCCGGGCCGCCCGGCGGTCCCGGCACGCGCAGCTCCTCCACCTCGAAGCGGCCGTCGGCCGCG
>NZ_JBEZVK010000154.1:0-6315 GCF_040636955.1 Streptomyces sp. NPDC032472 | reverse complement strand
TGGACGCCCCCGACGAGTGGCTCGCGGCCGACATCGCCCGCGCCGCCGCGGACTGCCGCCGCCGGGGCCAGCGCGCCCTCGCCGCCGAGCTCGGCCTGCTCGCCGCCGAACGCACCCCGTTCGACCGACCCGGCGAGGAGCTCGCCCGCCTCGTCGCCGCCGCCGAGGACGCCGGCTGGGCCGGCCGCGCCGACCTCGCGCGCCGCGCCACCCGGGCCGTCCTCGCCCGCGACGCCTCGCCCTCCGACCGGGTCCGGGCCCGCCTCGCCGTCATCGACGCCGCCGGCCAGGCCCTCGGCACCCTCGACGAGACCTTCGCGCACGCCATGGACGAGGCCGAAGGGGACCCCGCCCTGCAGGCCGCCGTCCAGCTGCGCGTCGCCTGGAAGTGCAACCTCAGCGACGGCGACCCCGTCCTCGCCCGCGACGCCGCCGCCGAGGCCGGGGCGCTCGCCGCCGCGGGCGGCGACCAGGTGGCCGAGGCCATGGCCCTGACCGTACGGGCCCGCATGGGCCGCATCCTCGGGGACCCGGACGCCGAGGACATCCTGGCCGAGGCCCTGGCCCTGCCCGCCCCCGAGGTCCCCCTCGGCATGCGCAACGCCCCGCAGTACCTGGCCGTGCGGCACGCCCTGTTCGACGACCGGCTCGACGACGCCCGCAGCCAGCTCCTGGTCCTGCTGCCGGCCGTCCAGCGCACCGGCTCCTCCGAGGACGTCTTCGAGGTGCTGCGCAGCCTCAGCGAGGTAGAACTGCGGCGCGGCCGGTGCGCCGTGGCCTCCGCACACGCCCGCCGGGCCCTGGAACTCACCATCGAGGCCGGACTCTCGCCCGGACCCGCCTGGTACGTGGCCGCCATGGCCGAGGCGACCGGCGGCAGTTTCGCGCGCGCCGCCGGATACGCCCGCCGCGGCATCCAGGCCTCCGAGGAGGAGCGCGACCAGGTCTTCCTCTCGCGCAGCCTGTACGCGCTCGGCCTGGTCGAGCTCGCGACGGGGGAGGCCGCGAAGGCGGTGGCCACCCTGCGCCGGGTCGCCGAACTGGAGGCGGCCCAGCAGGTCGTCGACCCCTCCATCCTGCGCTGGCACGGCGAACTCGCCGAGGCCCTCGTCGCCGCCGACGCCCCCGACGAGGCCGCCGGGCTCATCGACGCCGTACGCGGGACCGCCCTCGCCCTCGGGCGCGCCCCCGTGGCCGCCGCCCTCGACCGGGCCCGCGGCCTGGCCCTGTCCGCGCACGGGGCCGCCGAGGCCGCCGTGGACCTCCTGACCGAGACCGCCGAGCGGTTCCGGGAGCTCCGGCTGCCGGTGGAGCGGGGCCGAACGCTGCTCGCCCTGGGCCGCGTGGAGCGGCGCCGCCGGCGGCGGGCCCCCGCCCGGGCCGCCCTCCAGGCCGCGGCCGAGGTGTTCGGGGAGGCCGGGGCGAAGCCCTGGGCGCAGCTGGCCGGCGAGGGCCCGGAGCCGGTGCCCGCCGCGGCCGGCCCGGCCGTGGCCCTGGCCGCGCTGACCGAGGGGGAGGCCCGTCTCGCGCTGCTCGTGGCCCAGGGCGCCAGCAACCAGGAGGCGGCCGCGAAGCTGTTCGTCAGCGTCAAGACGGTGGAGGCGCGGCTGACGCGGATCTACCAGAAGCTCGAGGTCCGCTCCCGCGCCCAGCTGGCCACCACCCTGCGGGCCCCGGGGGTGAGCAGGTGAGTCGGCCGCCCGGGCAACGGGCAGCCCGTACGCACGGTGGCGTACGGGCCTTGGCTGCGGGGAGCCGGGTGCGGCCCCGGGGGGCGCAGGGGCGCGCCGGGTGGTCAGCTGCCGTTGGAGAGGTTGCCGGACAGGACCGGGATGTTGCTGAGGATGTGCGAGAGCGGCTCGTCGCCCTTGGCCTGGGTGGAGTTCTCGGTGCACTGCTGGTTCATCGGGTTGGACAGGATGTTGACGTCCTGGAGGCCGATCGGGGTGATGCCCACCAGCGACTGGACGTTGACCTTCGCGGGCAGGCCCACGCAGAGCTTGTTGAGCGAGCCCTGAACCAGGCTGAGCTGCGGGCTCTGGAGGCCCTTGGTCTCCTGGTTGCCGTAGATCTGCTCGGAGTCGTTGCCGTTGATCGTGGTGACCCCGCCGTCGTTGCCGATCGCCATCGCCGGGGAGGCAACCACGGCGCCGGCGCCGAGCACCGAGGCGGTAGCCGCGGCGGTGGCCATCATCTTCTTGAACATGGGGAGAATCCTTCTGTCGGACTGTCGCGTGGGCGGGGTGTCCCCGGCGGGACGAGCTGATCAACTGCCGTCAGCGCCCCGGGTTATCGCATGTCGCCCGAGTGGCCGAGCGCACGGCCGGGCGCGCGGGCCGGCCGTGGGACGCCGGAAGGATTCCTCGGACACGGCAAAGGGCCGCGACCCGGCGGCATGCCGGCCCGCGGCCCCGGGGCCGTGGCGTCAGCCCGTCTTGCGGCGCGTGCGCTTGGTCCTGGCGCCGGCGCCCGCACTGTTCCCCTGGATCTTCGCCCGGCTCTGGTGGGCCTGCTGCGCCTGCGCGTTGCGGGCGTTGCGCTCCAGAGCCTCCCGGAACCTGCGCTTGGCCGCGTCGGCCGGCGACTCGTCCGGCGGGGTGTCCGATTCCTGTGCCATGCGTCCTCCTCGGATGATCTGAAGCGCTTTCAGTCTGTCAGCCGGGGTCCGCGCGGACCAGCGAGTTCCCCACCGGGGATCCGGGTCGGGGAGACTGCCTGCGTACAGCAGGGCGGTGCGGGGGCGGGCTTGAGTCTCCCGCCGGGGGAGACAGCAGGGTGGGGGCATGAACGGCGACGCGCTCTATTCGATCGGGGAACTGGCCCGGCGCACCGGACTGACGGTGAAGACCATCCGCTACTACTCCGATTCGGGCATCGTGCCGCCGACCGGCCGGAGCCACGCCGGCTACCGGCTCTACGACATCGACGCGCTGGCCCGCCTCGACCTGGCCCGTACCCTGCGCGAACTCGGCCTCGACCTGGCCGCCGTCCGCAGGGTGCTGGACCGGGAGACCTCCGTACCGGAGGTGGCAGCAGCCCACGCCGACGCCCTGGACGTGCAGATCCGCACGCTGCGGCTGCGGCGGGCGGTGCTGCGGGCGGTGGCCCGGCGCGGCGCCTCACCCCAGGAGACCCGACTCATGCACCGGCTCGCCCAACTGTCCGAGGCCGAACGGCACCGGCTCGTCCACGCGTTCATCGACGACACCTTCGGCGGCTTCGACGCCAACCCGGAGTTCGTCGCCATGCTGCGCTCGGCGATGCCCGAACTTCCCGAGGACCCCACCACCGAGCAGGTCGAGGCCTGGGTGGAGCTCGCCGAGCTCTGCCAGGACACCGACTTCCGCGCCTCCGTACGCCGCATGGCCGAGATCCAGGCCGCGGACCGGTCCGGCGGCGACACCGGGGCCCTGCAGCACGAGCTGAACGAGGCGGTCCGCGAGCGCGTCGCCGAGGCGCTCGCCGCCGGGATCCTGCCGACCTCCGCGGAGGCGCTGCCCGTCACCCAGGCGCTGACGGCCCTGTACGCCCACGCCTTCGAGCGCGCCGACGACGGCGACCTGCGGCGCTGGCTGCTGGCCCGCCTGGAGGCGGCCGCCGATCCGCGGGCCGAGCGGTACTGGCAGCTCCTGGCCACCGTCAACGGCTGGCCGCCCGTGGCGAGCCTCGCCCCCGTCTTCACCTGGTTCGTCGAGGCCCTGCGCAGCGGGGAGCAGCCGCGCCGCCAGGACGCCCCGCCGGTCGGCGGACAGTAGGCGGCGAACACCGGCAAACACGGAGTCCCGGACCTCGGCCGAGGCCCGGGACTCCGCGGGTGCACTTCGCATGACCGCCGTGTTCAACGACGGACCGCCCCGAAGGTCACCGCCCTGCCCGGGACCCCGCCACGCGCTGCTGGTGGACCCGCAGATGGAGGGTGGCGAGGTCGAGGAGCGGGGTGGGGACGGCCAGGGCGCGCGCCCGGGCGACGAGGTCGCCGAGGACGTGCTCCACCTCGGTGGGCTGCCCCGCGAGCACGTCCCGGTACATCGACGGGGTGAGGGGGGAGCCCTCGGCGGTCACCGTCCGCGTGGTCACGTCGAGCTCGGCCTGCGGGACGGGGTGCCCCGAGGCGGCTGCGACCGCCGCCGCCTCCGCCAGGACGGCCCGGGCCAGCTCCGCGCCGCCGGGGACGGCGTTGACCTCGCCGACGGAGCCGCGCAGCAGGCAGGTGGTGGCGGCGAGGGTGGTGATGAAGACCCACTTGTGCCACATGGCGGCGACGATGTCCGGGGTCGGCGGGCTGTCGATGCCGGCCGCGGTCAGCAGCTCGCGTACGGCGTCGACGCGGCCGGACGGCGTGCCGTCGCGCTCGCCGGTGAGCACCACGGACGGCGGAGCCATGCGCACGATGTCGCCGTTCCCGTCCAGGGTCGTGACCACCTTCGCGACCCCGCCGAGGACGGCCGCCCCGCCGAAGTGCCCGTCCAGGAAGTCCAGATGGGCCATGCCGTTGAGCAGCGGCACGATCGCTGTGCCGGGGCCCACGGCCGGGGCGAGGTCCTTCGCCGCCTGTTCGAGCGCCGTGGACTTCACCGACAGCAGGACGAGGTCGTACGTCCCCATCGGCGCGTCCGCGGTCACCAACTGCGGTTCCAGGGATATCTCCTCGCCGGGTCCCGTCACGCGCAGCCCGCGCTCGCGCAGGGCCGCGGCCCGCTGCGGGCGGACGAGGAAGGTGACGTCGGCCCCGGCCCGGACGAGGCGGGCGCCGAAGAAGCCGCCCACGGCGCCGGCGCCGACGGTCAGGATTCTCATGGGGGGAGAGCCTTTCGTGAGGGGTGGCGGCGTGTGCGCCGCGGCCCGTGCAGCGCCCGTCGCCGGC
Organism: Streptomyces sp. NPDC032472; assembly: GCF_040636955.1. NCBI lineage: Bacteria > Bacillati > Actinomycetota > Actinomycetes > Kitasatosporales > Streptomycetaceae > Streptomyces > Streptomyces sp. NPDC032472. The sequence goes on along the minus strand of NZ_JBEZVK010000154.1, from coordinate 1,451 downwards.
GCCCGGGGCGTCGTCCCCGTGTGCCGGCACACCCCGCGCCGGCCCGCGCGGGGCGGGTCGGCGCAGACGGCGAGCCGGTCGGTGGGACCGCGCGCGGGTGCCCACCGTACCCGATGGGTTCGGCGTCCGAACCGAACGGGACGGATGCCCGGCCGGCTCAGACGGTGAAGGGCTTCTGGTCGAGGAACTGCGGCGTCGGGCTGCCCGTGGTGAAGAAGTTGGGGACCTGCGAGCGCGGCATGAGCTGCTTGATGGCCTGGTGGAAGGCCTGGTAGCCGCCGCCGCTGAAGGCCCCGCCGTTCCACACGCGCAGCAGGGTCTCGGTGAACTTGCCGTTCACCCGGCCGTCCAGGGCGACCTGGCGGTCCTGGCAGGCGGAGATGAGCACGGTGCCGGGCTCGACGCCGTTGCTGCCGTTCTTCCTCAGCTCGCGCTGGAGCTCCTGGTAGAAGGCCATGTTCTGCTCGAAGTTCTGCTGCTGGCGCACCTCGGGCATCACGCGGGGCGCGGGTTCGTCCGCGGCGGCGCCCGGCTGGGCGACCTCCGTGGCCGTACCGCTGTGACAGCAGTCGAGCAGGGTGAAGATGCGGACGCCGGGGGAGAACCGCAGGAACTCCCGGTGCAGCTCGTCGTCGAGGAACTGGCGGTCGAAGAACACCAGGGTCTCGTCGAGCTCGTCCGGCTCGTCGCCCTCGGTGTCGGGCATCTGGCCGCCGTGGCCCGAGTAGGTGAACAGCAGGATGTCGCCGTCCTGAAGCCTCTCGGCCGCCTTGCGCAGCTCGGCGGTGATGTTGTCGACGGTGCCGTCCGCGGTGAGCAGCACGGTGTCCTCGAAGCCGGCGGCGCGGGCCAGAGCCGCCATGTCGCGGGCGTCGTTCTCGCACGCCATGAGCTGTCCGTCCCAGCCGCCGTACTTGGCGGGGTCGACGTTGTTGAGGCCTACGTGGATGGACAGGCCTGCGGGCATGGGTACCTCCTGGGGGAGCGGTGACGGGGGTGTACGTCGGGGATGGCTTCCGCGGCGGGCGGCGCGGCGAACCCCGCAGCGCCGAGCGACGCCCGATCGGGCCTGGCGGCCGGAGCAACGCCCGCGACCGACTGGCGGCACCCGGTCGGCCGACCAATACTGGCCGTGGCCGGCATCCGTGCTCCGGTGCGGGAGGTGCGATGGAACCCCGGGTCCTCTACGTCCACGGCAACGGGAACAAGGTCCGCGAGGAGCTGCTCAAGTCCCGGTGGGACACCGCGCTCTTCGGCACCGACATGGGCAGCGCCTCACGCATGGCCTACTGGGCGCCGCTGCGCCATCCGGCCCCGCTGCCCGACAGCGGGGCGGCGTCCACGGACGCGGACCCGGGTTCCGCGGTGGCCGAACCGGCCGAGGAGTTCGTCGCGCGGATGCTCGCCGAGGCACGCGCCGAGGCGGCCGGCGGCGGGGCGGCCGGCGGCGG
>NZ_JBEZVK010000153.1:0-6482 GCF_040636955.1 Streptomyces sp. NPDC032472 | reverse complement strand
GCCCCCGGCGCCCCGGCCGCACCGTCGCCGCCCGGACCGCGCCAGCGGCCCCGGCTCCGGCGCCTGCTCGGCAGCTCGGCCGTCCAGGCCGTGCTGATCCTGGTCGCCCTCGTATGGATCACCCCGCTGGCAGGGCTGTTCCTGTCCTCGATGCGCTCCGAGCGGGACAACGCCTCCGCGGGCTGGTGGACCGCGCTCACCGATCCCTCCCAGCTGTCCCTGGACAACTACAGTGCGCTGCTCAAGGACTCGGGCATCGCGGCGGCCTTCGGCAACACCGTCCTGATCTCGGTGCCCGCCACCGTCCTCGTCGTCGGCATCGCGGCACTCGCCGGATACGCCTTCGCCTGGCTCGAGTTCCCCGGCCGGGACGGCATCTTCCTGGTCGTCGTCGGACTGCTCGTCGTCCCCGTGCAGATCGGGCTGCTGCCCGTGGCCAAACTGTTCGGCGCGATCGGGCTGTTCGGCACCATTCCGGGCGTGGTCCTCTTCCACGTCGCATACGGTCTGCCGTTCGCCGTCTTCCTGCTGCGCAACTACTTCGCCGAGATACCGCGCGAAATGCTGGAGGCCGCCCGGATGGACGGCGGCAGCGAATGGCGGATCTTCTCCCGGCTCGTCCTGCCGCTCGGCCGGCCGGCCATCGCGAGCCTGGCGATCTTCCAGTTCCTCTGGGTCTGGAACGACATGCTCGTCGCGCTGCTCTTCGCGGACAGCGGGTCCCAGCCGCTCACCGTCGCCCTGCAGTCCCAGATCCGGCAGTTCGGCAGCAACATCGGCGTCCTCGCACCCGGGGCGTTCCTGTCCCTGGTGGTCCCGCTGGTCGTCTTCTTCGCCTTCCAACGCCACTTCGTGCAGGGGGTGATGGCCGGCTCGGTGAAGTGACTCAGGAGCGGGCGCGGGCGGCGAAGGCAGTGCACAGGAGCGCGATGCTCCGCTCGAACTTCTCGTCCTCGCTCCACCGGGGCAGCGTGGTCATGACCAGCGGGAAGCGTGCGCACAGCTCGCCGTGGAGCTCGGCCGAGACGGCGGGGGCCGGGCGCTGCGTGCTCTCCTGCAGGACGAACCCGGTGACGTGGCTCAGCAGGGTGTCGGCCGCGACCGCGCTGTCCTCGGCGGACAGGCCCGCGGCGCGGAACGTCTCCAGGAGTCGTTCCATCAGCGACAACCCGCCGGTGCTGAGCCCCTTCGGGCTGTCGGCCAGCAGGAGCGCGCCGCCCGGGTGTTCGCGGATGGTCCGGCGAAGGGCGGTGGCCTGCGCCCCGAGGGACTGCTGCCAGGTGGCGCCGGGCGGGAGGGCGTCCAGGGCGGCGGTGCACGCGGCGTGGGCCTGGTGGCAGACGCGGTCGGCCATCAGGGTCAGGAGTTCGTCCTTGTTCCGTACGTGGTAATAGAGGCTGCCCGCGTGGGCGTCCAGCCGGTCCGCCACCTGGCGCATGGACAGTCCGTGGTAGCCGGCCTGGGCGAAGACGGCCATGCCCGCGTCGACGATCCGCTCCTTGGTGAGCTTCATGGGAAAACCGTACCAGGTTTTTGAACATTGTTTGAAGCCGCGTGTTATCCTCGGCACGTCGTTTTCGAACAGTGTTGGAAATGGGGGACCCGGGGATGGGACAGCTGGTGTTCAGCGTGACCACCGCCGCGCTGATGGTGCTGATGGTCAAGGCCGGTGTGGCGGCGGCGGGCGGCGGCGACTCCCTGCGCCGCGGCCCCCTGCCGTGGTCCGCCGTCGTCCTGGCCGCACTGGCGGTCGGCGGGGTGGCCCTGCAGTTGTCCTGGCCCGGCGCGATGGCGGCGCTGGACCACGATCCCGCCAAGACCGGCTGGTGGAGGGTGTTCACCTCCGTTTTCATGCAGAACGGCGGCGCCTTCGGGGCCTTGTGGAACGTGGCGACGCTCGCGCTCGTGGCCGTTCTCGCCCACCGGCTGTGGGGCGGCGGGCCCACCCTCGGCCTCTTCCTCACCGGTGTCCTGCTGCCGGAGCGCCTCGACCCGCTGCTCGGCATCGGGGATTCCGGCGCGGACGGCGCCGCCGACCCGCGCAACTTCGCCGGCAGCTCCGGCGCCACGTACTTCCTCGCCGCGACCCTGGCCGGTCGGCTCCTGGTCCGCTCGGGCAGCACGCAGGACCGTGCCCTCGCGGCGGCCGTCCCGGTCCTCGGCCTCGCGATGTGGGCCGCCCAGGACAACGGCCACGGCCTGGTCGCCGCGTACGGATTCGCCCTCGGGGCCGTGGTGTGCCTGGCCCTTTCCAGGGCGCCGCGCAAGGCCGCCGCCTGAGGAAACCCGCCGTGCTTCGACTTCACAACGTGAAGTGTTGTCGTCTTGGCAACGTTGCCATCTCGAAAAGAATCCACTCCTTGACGTTGCTGTGAGTGCCCAGTTGACTGCGTCCACCTCGGCCGCACGGACACGGCCCACGTCAGGGAGGTTTATCTCGTGAACACGCTCATGGGCCGTCGGGCCGCCGTTGCCGTCGCCGTTTCCGCGACCCTCGCCGCATCCCTCACCGCCTGCGGCGACTCGGACGAGGGCGACGGCAGACCCGGCGGCTCCGCCAAGGGCTATGCGGTCAAGATCGGTCTCCTGCTGCCGGAGAACCAGACCGCACGCTACGAGAAGTTCGACAAGCCGCTGATCGAGAAGGAAGTCGCCACACTCACCCGCGGCAAGGGCGAAGTGGTCTACGCCAACGCCAGGCAGAACGCGGCCACACAGAGCGCCCAGGTCGACGCGATGATCACCAACAAGGTGAACGCCCTCATCATCGACGCGGTGGACTCCAAGGCCATCGCCGAATCCGTCAAGAAGGCCAAGGCCGCCGGGATCCCGGTCATCGCCTACGACCGCCTGGCCGAGGGCCCCATCGACGCGTACACCTCCTTCGACAACGAGGACGTCGGCAGGGTCCAGGGCAAGGCGCTCCTCGATGCGCTCGGCGACAAGGCCAAGGACGGCCAGATCGTCATGATGAACGGCTCGGTCACCGACCCGAACGCCAAGGGGTTCAAGTCCGGTGCCCACTCCGTCCTCGACGGCAGGGTGACCGTCGGCCGGGAGTACGACACCGTCGAATGGAAGCCGGAGAACGCCCACACCAACATGACCGCCGCCCTCACGGCGCTCGGCAAGGGCAAGGTCGTCGGCGTCTACTCCGCCAACGACGGCATGGCCGGCGGCATCATCACCGCCCTCAAGGCGGCCGGCGTCTCCCCCCTGCCCCCGGTCACCGGCCAGGACGCCGAACTCGCGGCCGTGCAGCGCATCGTCGCGGGTGAGCAGTTCATGACCGTCTACAAGCGGTACGCGCCCGAGGCCGCCGCCGCGGCGGAGATGGCCGTCAACCTCGCCGTCGGGGAGAAGATCGACGGGATCGTCAACCAGCTCGTCGACAGCCCGACCAGCAGGGACGTGCCCTCGGTCCTCGTCCCCGGCACCCCGCTGACCAGGGAGAACGTCAGATCCACCGTGGTCGTCGACGGCGTCTGGACCGTCTCCGAGATCTGCACCGAGAAGCTCAGGGCCGCCTGCGAGGAGATCGGCCTGACGTAGGGGCGGCCTCCCCGGCCGGACCCGCCTTCCGGTCGGTCCGGCCGCCGTGAGAGGGTCGGCCGGGTCCCGCAGGCCCGACCGCACCGGGCCGGCACCGCGACCCGGCCCGCGACCGGGCCCGGGCCCGGGCCGGAAGGAGACAGGGTGGCAGGCAGTACGACCACGGCAGTGGTGCTGGTGGCGGACGACGACGCCGCCATCCGGCGCTCGCTGGAGCGCGGCCTGCGCCTCAGCGGCTTCACCGTGCTCCTCGCGGAGGACGGGCCCACCGCCCTCGCCGCCCTCGCCGCCCGCCCCCCGGACGTCCTCGTCCTGGACGTCTCCATGCCCGGCCTCACCGGCACGGAGGTCTGCCGCACCCTGCGCGAGCGCGGCGACGAGACCCCCGTCCTGATGCTGTCGGCCCTGGACGAACTGGCCGACCGCGTCGCCGGACTGCAGGCCGGCGCCGACGACTACCTCGTCAAGCCCTTCGCCTTGGAGGAGCTGGTGCTCCGCCTGCACGCCCTCCTGCGGCGCAGCCCGGCCCGCAGCGACCGGGACGTGCTGCGCGCCGGACCCCTGGAGATGGACCAGGCGACCCGCCGGGTCCGCAACGCCGGGACCGAGCTCCACCTCACCCGGCGCGAGTTCGAACTGCTCGCCACCCTGGTGCGCAACGCCGACATCGTCCTGACCCGGGACCAGCTCCTGGACCGGGTGTGGGGTTATGACTTCGAGGTGCGCACCGACGCCGTCGACACCTTCGTCAGCTACCTGCGCCGCCAGCGGGCGGACGGCGGACGCCCCCGGCTGATCCACACCGTCCGCGGGGTCGGCTTCGTCCTGCGCGTGCCCGACGGCGGGGGCGCCCCGTGAAACTCGCCACCCGCATCGCGCTCTCGGTCACCGTGGTCATGCCCCTGCTGGTCCTGGCCGCGGGCCTCCTCGTACTCGGCCTCGTCAGCCGCGACCTGCGCCAGCAGCAGGACACACGGCTGCACGACCGGGCCTCCGCGGTCCTGCCCGACGTACGGGCCCTGCTCACCGCCGACCGCAACGGCCGGCCCAAAGCGGAGCAGAACCAGCACCGCAAGGTGCTCGGCGACGCCCTCGACACCGGGATCCGCGTCCGCAGCGCCGACGGGACGGTCGTCCTGGAAGGCGGACCGCAGCCCGCCGAGGCCGTGCGGCTGCCGGACCAGACCCCCGACGGCCCCGTCACGGTCCGCGCAAAGGGCCGTGCCTGGCGGGTGCTCAGCATGCCGGTGACAGGAGCCGCCCCCGGCAACCTGTGGCTCTACACCCCGGCCTCGGCCACCGACCCGCAGCTCGCCGCCGTACGCCGCCGCGTGCTGCTGGTGGCCCTGCTGGCCGCCCCGGTCTCGGGACTCCTCGCGTACGGGCTGGCCGAACGGGCCACCGTCTCCGTACGCAGGCTGAGCCGCCGGGCTGCCGCACTCGACCCGGCGGCCGGGGCGGCCGCCTTCGCGGGCGCGCCCGTGAAGATCGCCGAGGTGGACGAGCTGTCCGCGGCCATCGGCCAGCTCCTCGCCCGCTACGACGAGCAGGCGGCCCGTACCGCCCAGGCGCTGGACACCGCCCGCTCCTTCTCCTCCGCCGCCTCGCACGAGCTGCGCACGCCGCTGATGAGCATGCAGACCGACCTGGACGTCCTGGCCGCCCACCCCGACCTCCCTCCCGAGGAACGCGCCGAGGTGGTCCGCGATCTGCGCAGCGACCACGCCCGGCTGCTCGAACTGCTGACCGCGCTGCGGATGCTGGCCCTCGGCGACCTGGTGGAGGTCTCCGCGTTCGCCCCGCTCGATCTGGCCGAGCTGGTGGACGCGGCCGTCGGCGAGACCTCCCGCCGGCACGGCGAGGCCCAACTGGACGTGGAGCTGCCGGCGGAACTCCGCGTCTTCGGCTGGGATTCCGGGCTGAAGATCATGCTGGCCAACCTGCTGCGCAACGCGGTGGTGCACGGCCACCGGCCCGGCGAGCCGCCCCGGATCACGGTCCGGCTGCGGCCCCAGGGCAGCTGCGCGGTGCTCACCGTCGACGACGAGGGGCCGGGCGTGCCGCCCGCCGAACGCGAGGCTGTCTTCCGGCGCTTCCACCACCGGCCCGGCAGCCCCGGCTCCGGCCTCGGGCTCACCCTGGTGGCCCAGCAGGCCGCCTTGCACCATGGCACCGTCACCCTCGGCGACGCGCCCGGCGGAGGGGGCGCGCGCTTCGAGGTGCGCCTGCCCCTGGCCTCCGCGGACGAGCCGACCCTGAGGCTGCCCGTACGGCGCGACTGGATATCCCGCGACCACTGAACGGCCCGCGGTCGGGCGCCGGTCCGCCGGCCGCGGAGCGCGGGTCGTGGGATCACAAGGAATCCACAAAAAGGCTCCCTAGCGTCGTGCCCGGCCGGCAGCGACCGAGCGCCGGCCCGTCGCACCGAAGGGGATACCACCATGCTCCCGAACCGTAGGACCGCCGCCGCGATCGGCGCCGTCGCCCTGGCCGGAGCCCTGCTGTCGGCCGGCCCCGCGCAGGCCGACGCCTCCAAGCCGAGCCCCGCCGCCTCGGCGAAGTCCGCCCCGAAGGGCGACGGCGCGAAGGCGATCTGCAAGCGCCTGCCGAAGACCGAGGCCCGCATCAGCGCCGCCCTGACCCGGCTGAACGGCGACGCCACCGTACCGGGCTCGATCGCCCGGCTCCAGCAGCGTGTCGCCGAGGCCAAGAGCGCCGGCCACGCCGAGATCGACACGTACCTGAACGACCGCCTGACCTTCCGCAAGAGCCTGCTGCCGACGCTGACCAAGCGCCAGGAGGACCTGAAGGCCGTCTCCACCTGGTGCGGCGCCCAGGGGTCCAAGTGAGCGCCGGCCGCCGCGGCACCGCCGCCCTCGCCGCAGCCCTGGCCCTGGGCGCGGCCCTGCTGCTGACCGGCTGCGGGGGCG
>NZ_JBEZVK010000152.1:0-6517 GCF_040636955.1 Streptomyces sp. NPDC032472 | reverse complement strand
TTCACGTTGATGGCCGGGAACAGCAGCGTGCCCTCGGACATCATCTCGTACAGGCGGTGCACGCCGGTGGTGGTCTCCTCGGTGACACCGCGGATCCCGGACGCCAGGGCCGTCCAGTCGAGCTCGGTCCGGCCCAGGAGCTCCAGGACGAGGGCCATCTCCTCGTTCTCCGCCGTGGACGGGTCGGGGACGGCGCCGGCCTTCTGGTACTCGACGCCCTTGTGGACCAGCAGCGTCGCATCGCCGCCGTCGTCGAGGATCATGTTCGGGCCTGCGTGCCCGGGCCAGGTCAGCGCCTGCTCCGTGCACCACCAGTACTCCTCCAGCGTCTCGCCCTTCCAGGCGAAGACCGGGATCCCGGCCGCGGCGATGGCGGCCGCCGCGTGGTCCTGGGTGGAGTAGATGTTGCACGAGACCCAGCGCACCTCGGCGCCCAGCGCGACCAGCGTCTCGATGAGGACGGCCGTCTGCACGGTCATGTGCAGCGAGCCGGTGATCCGGGCGCCGGCCAGCGGCTGGGCCGCGGCGTACTCGCGGCGGATCGACATCAGGCCGGGCATCTCGTGCTCGGCGAGGGTGATCTCCTTGCGGCCGAATTCCGCGAGGGAGATGTCGGCGACCTTGAAATCAGTGAACGGCGGCATGGGCGGGTGCACTCCTGCTGGTGTGGACGTTGCGGTGGATCTCAAGCGTCGCGGTGGAGCGGTTGAGAGTGATGTAGTGCAGGCCGGGGGCCCCTTCGTCCAGCAGCCGCTGGGCGAGCGCGGTGGCGTGGTCGACACCGATGCGGTGGGCGGTGGCCGGGTCGTGGCGGGCGGTCTCCAGGGCGAGGCCCAGGTCCACGGGGAAGCGGGCGTTGCTCAGCTCGGCGAAGCGGCGGATCTGCCGCACGTCCGTGGCCGGCATGATCTCCGGGATGATCGGGGTGTCGCAGCCGGCCGCGGCGACGCGGTCGCGCAGCCGCAGGTAGTCCTCGGCGTCGAAGAACATCTGGGTGATGGCGTAGTCGGCGCCGGCCCGGCACTTGGCGACGAAGTGGCGGACGTCGCTCTCCCAGTCAGGGGAGCGCGGGTGGCGCTCGGGGAAGGCGGCGACGCCGATCGAGAAGTCGCCGGAGGCCCGTACGAGGCGGACGAGCTGGTCGGCGTGGTTCAGCCCCTGCGGGTGCGGCGCCCACGGCCCGCGCGGGTCGCCCGGCGGGTCGCCGCGCAGGGCCAGGACGTCGCGGATGCCGGCGTCGGCGTACTGGCCGATGATCTGGCGCAGTTCGGCGACGGAGTGGTCGACGGCCGTCAGGTGGGCGACGGGCCGCAGGGTGGTGTCGGTGGCGATGCGCCGGGTCACGGCGACGGTGCGCTCGCGGGAGGAGCCGCCGGCGCCGTACGTGACGGAGACGAAGGTGGGGGCGACGGCCTCGATGCGGCGGATCGCGTCCCACAGCACCCGCTCCCCCGCGTCCGTCTTCGGCGGGAAGAACTCGAAGGAGAAGGAGGGGGCGCCGCTCGCCAGCCGCTCGCGCAGGAAGCTCATGCGGGACCGCCTCCGGCCTTGAAGTAGGTGGCCTCGGGGTGGTGCAGGATCAGGGCGTCGGTGGACTGCTCGGGATGCAGCTGGTACTCCTCGGAAAGGGTGACGCCCACGCGTTCGGGGCGCAGCAGGTGGACGATCTTGGCGCGGTCCTCCAGGGAGGGGCAGGCGGGGTAGCCCAGCGAGTACCGGCAGCCCTGGTACTCGGTCTTGAGCATTCCGGCCAGGCCCGCCGGGTCGCGGTCGGCGATGCCGAGCTCGGAGCGGACCCGGGCGTGCCAGAACTCGGCGAGGGCCTCGGTCAGCTGGACGGACAGGCCGTGCAGTTCGAGGTAGTCGCGGTAGGCGTTGGCCGCGAAGAGCTCGTTCGCGGCCTCGGAGATCCGGTTGCCCATGGTGACGGCGGTGAAGGCGATGACGTCGGTCTCGCCGGACTCCTCGGAGCGGAAGAAGTCCGACAGGCACAGGTGCCGCCCGCGGGGCTGGCGCGGGAAGGTGAAGCGGGTCCGCTCGCTGCCGTGCTCGTCGAGGACGATCAGGTCGTCGCCCTTGGACACGCACGGGAAGTACCCGTACACGACGGCGGCTTCCAGCATGTTCTCGGTACGCAGCCGGTCGAGCCAGGCGCGCAGCCGGGGGCGGCCCTCGGTCTCCACGAGCTCCTCGTACGAGGGGCCGCCGGTGCCGCGCGCGGGCTTGAGCCCCCACTGGCCCATGAAGGTGGCGCGCTCGTCGAGCCAGCCCGCGTAGTCGGCGAGCGGGATGCCGGTGACGAGGCGGTCGCCCCAGAACGGCGGTACGGGCACCGGGTTGTCGGTGGCGACGTCGGAGCGGCCGACGGGCGCGGTCTCGGCGAGGACGGGACGGGCGGTGGTGGTGGCGACCCGGCGGGGCTTGAGGGCGGGCAGGGCGGCGCCCTCCTCGCCCCGCTTGACGGCGATCAGGGCGTCCATCAGGCGCAGGCCCTCGAAGGCGTCGCGGGCGTAGCGGACCTCGCCCTCGTAGATCTCGTGCAGGTCCTGCTCGACGTACGCGCGGGTGAGGGCGGCGCCGCCGAGGATGACGGGGTAGTCGGCGGCCTTGCCGCGGCGGTTGAGCTCCTCCAGGTTCTCCTTCATCACCATGGTGGACTTCACCAGCAGGCCGGACATGCCGATGACGTCGGCCTTGTGCTCCTCTGCGGCCTCCAGGATCGCCGAGACCGGCTGCTTGATGCCGATGTTGACGACGTCGTAGCCGTTGTTGGACAGGATGATGTCGACGAGGTTCTTGCCGATGTCGTGGACGTCGCCCTTGACGGTGGCCAGCACGATGGTGCCCTTGCCGGCGTCGCCCTCGGCCTTCTCCATGTGCGGTTCGAGGTGGGCGACGGCGGTCTTCATCACCTCGGCGGACTGCAGCACGAACGGCAGCTGCATCTGCCCGGAGCCGAAGAGCTCCCCGACCGTCTTCATTCCCTCCAGCAGCGTGTCGTTGACGATGGCGAGGGCGGGCCGCGTGGTGAGGGCCTCGTCGAGGTCGGCGGCCAGGCCGTTCTTCTCGCCGTCGACGATACGGCGCCGCAGGCGCTCCTCCAGCGGCAGCGCGAGGAGTTCGGCGGCCCGGCCGGCCTTGACGGAGGTGGTGTCGACGCCCTCGAACAGCTCCAGGTAGCGCTGGAGCGGGTCGTAGTCCTCGCGCCGGCGGTCGTACACCAGGTCCAGGGCGCAGGTGAGCTGGTCGGCGGGGATCCGGGAGATCGGCAGGATCTTCGACGCGTGGACGATCGCCGAGTCCAGGCCGGCCTTGACGCACTCGTCGAGGAAGACGGAGTTCAGGACGACGCGGGCGGCCGGGCTCAGCCCGAAGGAGATGTTCGACAGGCCGAGCGTCGTCTGCACGTCGGGGTGGCGGCGCTTGAGCTCGCGGATCGCCTCGATGGTCTCGATGCCGTCGCGGCGGGTCTCCTCCTGCCCGGTGGCGATGGGGAAGGTCAGGCAGTCCACGATGATGTCGTGCTCGGCCATGCCCCAGGTGCCGGTGAGGTCGGCGATCAGGCGTTCGGCGACGGCGAGCTTCCACTCGGCGGTGCGGGCCTGCCCCTCCTCGTCGATGGTCAGGGCGATGACGGCCGCACCGTGCTCGGCGACCATCGGCATGATCCGGGCGAAGCGGGAGTCGGGGCCGTCGCCGTCCTCGTAGTTGACGGAGTTGATGACGGCGCGCCCGCCGATGCACTCCAGGCCCGCTTCGAGGACGGCCGGCTCGGTGGAGTCCAGGACCAGCGGCAGGGTGGAGGCCGTCGCGAACATCGAGGCGAGCTTGCGCATGTCGGCCGCGCCGTCGCGGCCCACGTAGTCCACGCACAGGTCGAGCAGGTGGGCGCCGTCGCGGGTCTGGTCGCGGGCGATCTCCACGCAGTCGTCCCAGCGCCCGCCGGTCATGGCCTCGCGGAACGCCTTCGAGCCGTTGGCGTTGGTCCGCTCGCCGATGGCGAGGTACGAGGTGTCCTGCCGGAACGGCACCGCCGCGTACAGGGAGGCCGCGGCAGGCTCGGTGCGGACGGTGCGCGGGGCGAGGTCCAGGCCCCGGACGGCGTCGACGACCTGGCGCAGGTGCTCGGGGGTGGTGCCGCAGCAGCCGCCGACCAGCGACAGGCCGTGCTCGGCGACGAAGTCGGCGTGGGCGGCGGCCAGTTCGGCCGGGGACAGCGGGTAGTGGGCGCCGTCGGCGGTGAGCACGGGCAGGCCGGCGTTGGGCATGGCGGAGATCCCGGCGCGGGCGTGCCGGGCCAAGTGGCGCAGGTGCTCGTTCATCTCGGCCGGGCCGGTGGCGCAGTTCAGGCCGATCACGTCGATGCCGAGCGGCTCCAGGGCGGTCAGGGCCGCGCCGATCTCGGAGCCGAGCAGCATGGTGCCCGTGGTCTCCACGGTGACCTGGACCAGCAGCGGCAGGTCCGCGCCGAGCCGGCGCAGCGCGCGGCGGGCCCCGATGAGGGCGGCCTTGGCCTGCAGGAGGTCCTGACTGGTCTCGACGAGCACGGCGTGCGCGCCGCCCGCGACCAGGCCCTCGGTCTGCTGCTGGTAGGCGTCGCGCAGCACGGCGAACGGGGCGTGGCCCAGGGTGGGCAGCTTGGTGCCGGGGCCGACGGAGCCGAGGACCCAGCGGGGGCGGTCCGCGGTGCTGTAGCCGTCGGCGACCTCGCGGGCGAGGCGGGCGCCGGCCTCGGCCAGCTCGAAGATGCGGTCGGCGATGTCGTACTCGCCGAGGTTGGCGTGGTTGGCACCGAAGGTGTTGGTCTCCACGCAGTCCACGCCGGCGTCGAAGTAGGCGGCGTGGACGGCCCGGACCATGTCGGGGCGGGTGATGTTGAGGATCTCGTTGCAGCCCTCGTGGCCCTGGAAGTCGTCCAGGGTGGGGCCCTGCTCCTGGAGCATGGTGCCCATGGCGCCGTCGGCGACCACCACGCGGGTGGCCAGGGCGCGGCGCAGCCCGGCGGGGGTGGCGGTTGCGGTGGCGGTCATGGCGTCCTCGCCAGGTACGGGGCGATGCGGGCGGCGGTCTGCTCGCCGTAGCCGGCGTGCAGACGGGCGGCCAGCAGGGCCCGGTCGACGGTGTACTCCTGGGGGCCGGTGGCCTCCAGGGCGAGCGAGGCCAGCGCGCAGCCGAGGCGGGCGGCGTCCTCGGTGGTCAGGCCGCGGGAGGTGGCGGCGAGGAACCCGGCCCGGAAGGCGTCGCCGACGCCGGTGGGGTCGTCGGCGTCCGCGGCCGGCACCGGCACCGCGGGGACGTGCAGGGGGCTCAGGCCGGCCCGGCGGATGCGGGCCCCGTCGGCGCCGAGGGTGGTGATCCAGGTGCCGACGCGGGCGAGGATCTGCTCCTCGGTCCAGCCGGAGCGCTCCTGGATCAGGGCGGCCTCGTAGGCGTTGCCGAACAGGTAGTCGGCGCCGTCGAGCAGCAGCCGCACCTGCTCGCGGTCGAGGCGGGGCAGCTGCTGCGAGGGGTCGGCGGCGAAGGGCAGGCCGAGCTCGCGGCACTGGCGGGTGTGGCCGAACATGGCCTCGGGGTCGTTGGGCGAGACGACGACGAGATCGAGCCCGCCGGTGCGTTCGGCGACGGTGGCGAGGTCGATGCGGCGGGCCTCGGCCATTGCGCCGGCGTAGAAGGTGGCGATCTGGTTGTGGTCGGCGTCGGTGGTGCACACGAAGCGGGCGGTGTGGTGGGTGTCCGAGACGTGGACGGAGTCGGTGTCGACGCCGTGCTCCTTGAGCCAGAGCCGGTAGCCGTCGAAGTCGAAGTCGACGCCGACCGCGCCGACGAGGACCGGGTCGGGGCCGAGGCCGAGCCGGCCGAGCCCGAAGGCGATGTTGGCGGCTACGCCGCCGCGGCGGACGTCGAGCCGGTCGGCGAGGAAGGAGAGGGAGACGTGCCGCAGCTGTCCCTCGATGAGCTGATCGGTGAAGCGACCGGGGAAGACCATCAGGTGGTCGGTGGCGATGGAACCGGTCACGGCGATGCGCATGGCAGCCTCCTGCGGTTTCGAATTTTCCGAGCGGTCCTGCAACCCCGGCCGGGCTGAGCCCAGACCCCGAGCCGACCCATCCGGGCCCGCCCGCACCCAGACCCCGAGCCGACCCATCCGGGCCCCGCGGGCGCCCAGATCCTTCGCCAGGCCGTCCCGGCCGGCTGGCGCCCCGAGCCGGGCCATCCGGGCCCGCCGGCGCCCAGACCCCGAGCCGGGCCATCCGGGCCCGTCAGCGCCCAGGCCCCTGGCCGGGGCATCCGGGCCCCCGCTTGCGAAGCGGGGGGCGGGCCAATCCAGCCCCGCCGGCGATTGAGGCGCGGGGTCTGGGGCGGAGCCCGAGAAGCCCAGCCGGCTTCGCCGACGCATGGGACGGGAGTCCGGCAATTCCAGCCCCGCCGGCGATTGAGGCGCGGGTCCGGGCGGAACCGGGTGGCGGGGGGGGGGGGGGGGCGGCGCGCGCCGCGGCCGGCCGCCGCGGCCCGGGGC
>NZ_JBEZVK010000151.1:0-6625 GCF_040636955.1 Streptomyces sp. NPDC032472 | reverse complement strand
ACGCCACCGGGCCGCCACCTAGCCTGAACGGATGACCGGCAACGATCTCGGAGACTTCCTGCGCGTCCACCGCGCCCGCCTGAGCCCCGACGAGATCGGGCTCCCCTCCCACGGCACGCGCCGCGTGGCAGGGCTGCGGCGGGAGGAGGTCGCAGCCCTGGCCGGGATGAACACCGACTACTACGCCCGCCTCGAACAAGGCCGTGAACGCGGCCCTTCACCGCAGATCCTGGAGGCGATCAGCGGCGCGCTGCGGATGGACGACGACGCCCGGGAGCACATGTTCCGGCTGGCGGGCCGGCTGGCGGGCCGGCTGGCGGGCGCCGCGCCGGAGCGTCAGCGGCCGCGGCCGCAGCCGGAGGAAGCGGTCAGCCGTGGGCTGCGGCAACTGCTGGACGGATACCCGAACGCCGCGGCGTTCGTCCTGAACCCGGCCACCGACGTGCTGGCGGCGAATGCTCTGGCCCAGGCACTGTTCTCGCCGTTCGGGAACGTGGACAATCTCGCCCGCATGCTCTTCCTCGACCCGGCCGCCCGGCGATTCTTCACCGACTGGGACCGGGCAGCCGAGGCGGTCGTGGCCGAACTGCGCCATGCCTCGGGCCTCGACCCGTCCTATCGGCGCCTGCGCGAGCTCGTCGGCTTCCTGGCGGGGGCGAGCGAGGAGTTCGCCGCACTGTGGTCCTCGTACACCGTCCACGGGAAGACCCGGGACGACAAGGGGTTCCTGCACCCGGACGTCGGGCCCCTCGCCCTCACTTTCCAGGCCTTCGACGTCCGCGGAGCCTCGGGACAGCAACTGGTGGTCTACCACGCCGAACCGGGAAGCCCCAGCTCTCGGGCACTGTCCCTGCTCGGCAGCCTCCACGCCGCCCGGCTCCGCAGGCCCTCCGCGGAGCCCTGGCCCCACGCGTCCGCCTCGGCGTCCTGAGAAGCGGCGGCTCAGGATTCATTCAATGCGGCAGGAGCGCCGAGTACGTACTCCCGGGAGGCGTGGATTTCGTCGCGCAGGGCGGACAGGTCGACATCGAGGACCTGGCCGTTCCACTTACGGGGCTCGCCGTTGATGAGGACGGCGCTGATGTTGCGGGCATCGGAGCCCAGGACGACGGTGCCGACCGCGTCGTTGAGCGGCATGTTGTTGAGGTCCTCGGCCTGCATGACCAGGAGGTCGGCCTTCTTGCCCGGAGTGAGCGAGCCGGTGACATCGGCCAGGCCGTTGGTCCGGGCACCCTGGAGGGTGGCGAAGTCCAGGACGTCATAGGTGGTGATGCGCGCCGGCTGCCGGCCGGTGCCGTGGACGCCGTTGACCGCGCGCATCCGCTGGATGGCGTGCAGGGTCCGCATCTGCGTGAACATGTCGCTGACCAGAGCCACCTCGACGTCGATGCTCAGGCCGGGGCGGACCCCGACCGCGAGGGCCTCGTCGATCGCGGGGACCGCGGTCTCCAGGCCGATCTGGGCGTCCGAGGTCGGGGCCAGCGAGATGGTCGTGCCGCTCTCCCCGATCGCCTTCCACGCCTCCGGGGTCAGGCCTGTGGCATGGACGAGGGTGAGCTCGGGGCCGAGGAGGCCGTCCTCCTCCCATTCCAGGACGGCCCGGGAGGAGGAAGCACCGAAGACGGCGTCGACACTCACGCCAAGGCCCAGGTCCTGTGCGACGCGGGCGAGTTCGGGGCCGTAGGCGAGGGCGGGCCCGGCGATCTCGTCGGTCGCCAGGGCGGCCAGGCGCAGGGTCAGCAGTTGGTCCTGGCCGGCGAAGTACTCCTCCTTGAGGCGGGCCAGGTCGCCGGGCCACTGCTTGTCCCACGGCCCGAAGTGCGGGCCCATGGAGGCGTGCACGCCGCGAACGCCGGTGTCGACGAGGGCCTGGATGGCGGCGTCGGAGTGTTCGGGGGTACGGGAGTTGTGGGAGAAGTCGAGCATGCACGTGATGCCGCTGTCGATCGCCGTCAGGGCGGCCAGCTTCGTTCCGACGTACATGTCCTTCGGTCGGTAGACCGGGGCGTAGCCGGCGAGGGTGGACATCACATAGGCGCCGAGGTCGTCGACGTCCGGCATGATCCGGCGCAACTGCGTCTGCCAGGCGTGCCGGTGGGTGTCGACGAAGCCCGGCGTGAGGACGGCACCGGCGGCGTCGACGACCACCGCGCCGTCCCGGCTCAGCCCACGGCCGATTGCGGCGATCGTGTCGCCCTCGATCAGCAGATCGGCTCCGTGGAGGATGCCGTGGGCGGGGTCCATGGTGACGATGGTCGCGCCGGCGAACAGGATGCGCCGCTCGGGGTCGGCGGAGCGGCGGCGGAGCTGTTCGAGCAGGTCGGCGCTGGTGTGGTCGGAGACGGTCAACGGGAGGTCCAGTTCGTCATGCCAGGGCGGTGTGGCCTGTGCGGGGTGGGTGGGCGGTGCCCGGGTGAGGCCGGGCGATGCCGGGTGATGCCCGGTGATGCCCGGTGATGCCGGGTGATGCCCTCCAGCGTCCGCCCGGCCGGCAGCGGCAACCAGGCCGCAGTACACCCAGGCACAGCGCACCGGGCTCACCGTGTGGTGCACGGGCGCCGGTACCGCGTTGCGTCGACCACGGCCTGCGCCGGCGGTCTACCCTGCAGAACCATCGTCCCGGAGGGAGCGGCACATGACCGATACGGCGACTCTCGACCTCGGACCGCAAGCCGGGATCGTGGCCCGTCTCGTGGCCCGCGTACCGGACGCCCGGCTCGCCGACCGGACGCCCTGCCCCGAATACGCGGTGAGCGGCCTGCTGGGCCACCTCGCCCACCTCGCCGTCGCCTTCCGCGACGCAGCACGCAAGGACCTGGGCCCCACGACGGACACGGCCCCCGGTGCGGCCGCGCCCTCCCTGCCGGCCTCCTGGCGCGAGGAGCTGCCCCGGGTCCTCGGAGAACTGGCCGAAGCCTGGCGGGATCCGGCCGCCTGGACCGGCATGACCCGTGCGGGCGGCGTGGACCTGCCCGGTGACGTCGCGGGAATGGTCGCCGTCGACGAACTGGTCATCCACGGCTGGGACCTCGCCCGGGCCACCGGCCAGGGCTACGCACCCGATCCGGCTGCGCTGCACGCCTCGCACGCGTTCCTGCTGGCGGCCGCCGAGGACGAGAGCCGCGGCGGGGGCATCTTCGGCCCCGTCGTGCCCGTACCGGACCACGCCCCGCTGCTGGACCGGGCCGTCGGACTGAGCGGGCGCGAGCCGGGCTGGACACCGCTCACGTCGCCCGGAGGGTGACGCAGCCGGCACCCGGGGCCCCGAACCGAGGGGACGATTTTTCGACGGGTGCACGTCAACGCTAGCGTGATCGTCATGTACGAGATCAACGGCGTGACAGCCACGCCAGGAGGACCGACAACCCTCCGGTTCCACGACCACGGCTACGTCGCCGGACCGGACGGGCACCGTGACAGCCTCGCCGACAAACTCTTCGGCGAAGAAGCCGGATGCGTCACCGCACTGGTGCTGCTCGCATCGATCGGCCTCTTCAGCCTGCTCCGGAAGATCGGGGCGCCGGACGCCGCCATCACGGCCTGCCTGTGGGTGTTCATCGCCGCTGTGTGCTACGGGGCGCTCCTCGCCCTGCTGCACTGGACCGCCGGAGTGGTCTCGAGCGTCGTGTTCTTCCTGTTCGTCGTGGTGACACTTCCTGCACTGCTGATTCCGAGCTACCGGCGGGCCGTAAAGCGCCGGTGGGGCGGTGGCGGCCCGGAGACCGAGTCCGGCTGGGTACCCGGCGCCGCCCTCGCCGGCGTGTGGCACCAAACGGACCCCCGCGGCGCCGTCGTGATCACGGTCCAGCGCACCGACGGGTCCGTCACTGCCTACGTTCCCCCGGCCGACAAGGCCCGCGACCTGTACGACCGCTTCGACACGCTGCTGCGCCGCTCCCGCCCGGCCCCGACGCCCTATCAGCAGCCCGGGCACGCCACACCGATGCACCAGCCCTGGCAGGGCCAGCCACAGGGCTACGCACCCCACCACCCCGGCCACCACCCCCAGGGCCACCCCTACGGCTGACGGCCACACGCGGTCAACCAGTCAACAGTTTTCCTTAACGCGTATCCAGTAAGCCGCCACTTCTGCTGATGGCGATCGGCGTACAGGGTGGGGTGCATGAAAAGGATCTGTGTCATCGGCGGAAGCCGGTACTTCGGAAAGCTCCTGGTCGAGCGCCTGCTGGGCGCCGGCCACCAGGTCACTGTGATCAACCGCGGCTCCACCCCGCCGCCCGCCGGTGTCGAGCACCTCGTCGTCGACCGCGACGACGAGGCCGCTCTGGTCACCGCGTTGGGGGTCCGCACCTTCGACGTGGTGGTCGATCAGGTCTGCTACACCCCCGTCCAGGCCGCGATCGCCGCCCGCGCCTTCGCCGGCCGCACCCGCCGCTACGTCATGACCTCCACGATCGAGGTCTACGACCCGGCGACGGCCGCGCTGCCGACCGTTCCGGCGGGCACCCCGGTGCCGGAGCAGAACGTGGACCCGGCCGGCTGGCCGGTGGCCATGGACCTGCCCTGGCAGGACACGGCGTACCTGGAGGCGCACTACGCCGAGGGCAAGCGCCAGGCCGAGGCCGTCTTCACCCGCGCCGGCGGCTTCGCGTTCGCCGCGGTGCGCAGCGCGCACGTGCTCGGCGGCGGGGCGCAGGAGTTCACCGGCCGGCTGGCGCACTACACCGAGCACATCCGCCGGGGCGAAGAGATCGCTGTGCACGCGAAGGCGCTGCCCACGGTGTTCATCCACCACGAGGAGCTGGCGGACCTGCTGCTGTGGGCTGCCGGCGCCGACTTCAGCGGTCCGCTCAACGCCTGCTCCGACGGTCCGCTTGACGTACGGGCCCTTGCCGCGACCGTCGCCGCAGAGATCGGCCGGGAGCCCGTCTACCGAGTGGTCGCCGCGGGGGAGACGGCATCGCCGTTCTCCTTCGACCGCCACTACGCCATGAGCAACACCCGCGCGAGGGAACTGGGATTCGCCTTCTCCCGCACCCTCGACTGGCTGCCCGGCGCCGTGGCCGAAGCCCTCGCCGCATCCGCGGCCACCGCCGCGTAAGCGACGTACGGAACGCAACGAAAGAGAACCGCCGTGCAGTACCGCACCATCGCAGACACCACCGTCAGCGCCATCGGCCTGGGAGCCATGCCGCTGTCCATCGAGCACCGCCCGGACGAGAGCCGGGCCCTGGCCACCGTCCACGCTGCCCTCGACGCCGGCGTCACCCTCATCGACACCGCCGACAGCTACCACTGGCACGCCGGCGAGACGGGCCACAACGAGCTGCTGATCGCCCGCGCCCTGGCCCGCTACGGGGGCGACACCTCCGGGGTCCTGATCGCCACCAAGGGCGGCCGCGGCCGCCCCGGCGACGGCAGCTGGACCGTCAACGGCGCCCCGGAACACCTCAAACGCGCTGCCGAAGCCTCCGCCAAGCGGCTGGGCGTCGACGCGATCGGCCTCTATCAACTCCACAAGCCCGACCCGGCCGTCCCCTGGGAGGAGTCCGTGGGCGCCCTGCGCGAACTGCTCGACGCCGGCACGATCCGGGCCGCCGGCATCTCCAACGTCACCACCGCCCAGATCCGCCGGGCACACGCCATCCTCGGCGACGGGCTCGTCTCCGTGCAGAACCAGTACTCGCCCGCCGTCCGCAACAGCGAGCCGCAACTGCAGCTGAGCACGGAACTGGGCCTGGCGTTCCTCCCCTGGAGCCCGCTTGGCGGCATCTCCCGCAGTTCCCTCGACGGGCCTTCCGGCCCGACCTCCAGGGGCACCGCGTTCCACCGCGTCGCGGCCGAACGAGGCGTCAGCCCGCAGCAGATCGCGCTGGCTTGGCTGCTCGCCCGCTCGCCGGCCGTGATCCCGGTGCCTGGAGCCAGCCGCCCGGCCTCCATCACCGCCTCGGCCGGCGCTGCACAACTCGACCTGACCGAGGCAGAGCTGACGCTGCTCAACCACGAACCGCCGCGCTGACTCGCTGTTCACCGGGGGGTAAGAGGAGTTCAGATTGTGATCATCTTGCCTTCTTGTGTCATGTGAAATATCACATGACGTAAGGCGGCGCCTGGTCTCCGGGCGCGCGCTCCCGGAACGAGGAGAGCCCAGATGAACCGCTTACCCCGTATCGCGCTCGGCGTTGCAGGCCTGACCGCTCTGACGGCCGCCCCGGCCGCCGCCACGCCGGCCGCCGCCACGCCGGCCGCCGCCACCACCCAGACCGTCACCACCTGCGGCAACTCGGGTCTCCAGGCGGGCCTGTCCACCCGGCTGTGCGCGGACGTCACCGGCAACGTGGTGGAGTTCTACGGCCGCGTCAGCCTCGCCGGACCCCCCTCGCCCGGCAGCCCGATGCCTCTGCCGAAGGAGCTGTCCACGACGCTGTCCGCCGGGGTCGTGGGTGGCGCCTCGCCCGTCACTCAGGACAGGCCGGTCATCTTCACCTCGACGACGCTCGAGGTACGCGGCCTGGTGAGCACCGTCCCCTGCGGCTCGACGGTCCGCGGCACCTTCGGCGTGGCCTCCTTCCCCTGGTCGCCCCGGCCTGTTGCCCACGAGGTCACCGTCGCCTGCTGACCACGCCCGCCGCCTGCGCGGGCAGTGAGTGGGGGCTGTGCCTCC
>NZ_JBEZVK010000150.1:0-6863 GCF_040636955.1 Streptomyces sp. NPDC032472 | reverse complement strand
GGCGCCTCCGCCACCGCCCGCGACGAGGATCCGCTCGCCCGGGCCGAGGGTGCCGGTGCGGACGTCGGATCCTCCGCCGCCGGAGCCGCCGCCGTGTGCTCCGCCGCCGCCGGCGCCGTGGCCGGTGCCGCCGGGGCGGGCGTACTCGCCGTGCCGGGACGTGCCCGAGCTGCCGGCGGCGCCCAGGGTGAGCTGAAGCTGCTGCCCGGGGATCACGGCGAGCGTGGCGCGGGTCTCGCCGCCGAGTCCGCCGGGCGCGCCGGCGTTCGGGGGGTTGGGGCTGACGAAGCCGGCCGCGCTGCCGCCTTCGGCGCCGAACAGGTCGACGGTGACCGAGCCGACCCCCTCGGGCACGGTGAAGGTGTCTGTGCCGGGGTTCTCGTACGTGCACGTGGGCGGGGCGGCGCTGAAGACGCCGCCGGCGCCGCACGGCGAGGGCGGGGCCGCCGGGTCGGCGGCGTCGGCCGCCGAGGCGAAGGGCACCACGGCGGCGGCCAGGAGGCCGGTCGCGCCGAGCACGATCAGCGACTTGGCCTTGGACATGCGGGGGTTCATGGCGGGTGGTACTGCCTCTCGGGGCTCAGACGCCGTCGTTGGCACAGAGCGCCCAGACGTCGGAGGAGGTGTTCGGGGAGCTGGGCGCGCCGGTGTGGGTGTACGCGGTCCAGTACGCGGCGGTGGTGGTCCCGTCGCCGACGGGAGTGCCGCCGGAGTCGCCGGGGTAGCTGCCGCCCAGGTGGTCCCCGACCGAGCCGGGGCCGGTGAAGTCGGTGGTGGTCACGCTGCCGCCGCTGATGGCGGCGCCGCCGCTGACCAGCTTTCCGTCGTTCTGGCCGCAGCCGACGGTCGTGGTCAGCCCGGCGGTGCCCGCGGTCGGGCCGCTGACCTCGCTGAAGCGGACCTTCACGGTCGTGCCGCTGATGTCGATGTTGTTGCCACTGCAGATGGCGTAGGCGTACGTGGTGTTGCCGCTGTTGCCCCCGCCGCCGTTCCAGCCGACCGCGGCCCAGGAGTCGGGGTTGGTCTCGCCCGTCGGCGGCGGCCTTCTGGCCGTAGTCGTGGGCGGAGTTGTTGAAGGTGGGGAAGCCGGCGATCGGCTTGAGGCTGCCGACGCCGGCCGGGGTGATGCGGGCGCCGCCGCCGATGAGGCGGGTGTTGGCGGGGCAGGTCGCGACGACGAGGCCCACGGTGCCGCTGGTGGTGGGGCCGGCGATCTTGTTCGTCACCACCTGGGTGTGGTTGATGAGGTTGCTGGTGAAGCACATGGCGTACGGGGTGGTGGAGAAGTCCGCGTTGACCGCGCCGCCGCTTCCGCCGATGCCGAGCCAGTGGGTCACGTCGGTGCCGACGACGCCGGTCGAGCCGGTGTACTCGGTGCTTCCGTCGGGGCTGGGCGAGGTGCCGTTGACCTTGTTGCCGTTCGAGGAACTGCCGGTGCCGATGGTCTGGTTGATGCCGCCGCCGGAGATGAGTCCGCTGCTGCAGTCGGCGTGGGTGGAGATCTCAAAGAAGGCCGATCCGGGTCCCGAGGTGGCTCCCGGCGTCTTCACGGTGACGGCCACGGTGTTGGCGTACGCGGTTCCCGGTACGGCCAGGGCCAGTGCTGCGCCGACGACCAGGGCCTTGCCTGCGGCACTGCGCCACATGAGTCGCGTCTTCATTGGATTCTCCCCCTCTGATAGGCGACGAGGGCAGCAGGGCGCGGCATCCGGAAGCGGAGGGCCGCGCTCGGCCTGTGGGACGGGTCGCTGCGGCGGGTGCCGCCCCGGGGTGACGGGGGCGGCGGCACCGCGGGCGGTACGGACGCCGCGGGGAGCAGAACGGGGGTACGGGCGTCCCACCCAGCATGTACATAGCTTTCTCGAACTATGGACTGGCAAATGCGGAGTACGAGGGAGGGCCGCCGGGTGGGCGGCGGGGGTGCGCGGGCGGGCGCGGCCGGGAAGTGGCGGTCCGGTAACCCGGGCGCGGGAGATCAGGACAGGCGGGCACGGGGGACCCGGCCGGCGCCGGTCAGCGCCGGAGGGGCGGCGGCCGGGCGCCAACCGGAATGCCGTTCGGGGGCTCGGGGCGGCTGCGGCGAACACCCGTCCACGACAGGGAAGTCGGGCGTACCGGGCGGGCACCCCTGTCGGCGCTGTCCCCGGCGGCGTGTGGGCGAAAAATCCGATGCCCGTGTGATTCGTCCGCTCTAGGCTGCGGGGATGAGTTCCCGCACCTTCCGCATCACCGTCCGCGGCTCTTTCGACGGCCTCACCGCCGACCAGCGTGCCGAGCTGCTCGCCGCCGCGCCCGAGCACGACATGCTCCGGGCCGCCTTCACCCCCGAGGGCCACCTGACGTACGACATCGCCGCGCGCCCCTTCTTCACGTTCCGCTTCCTCGACGGGGGTGAGGAAGAGGAGGACATCCTGGAGGCGACGGCCCGGGCCGAGCTCGCGGCCGAGAGCTGGCTGACCGGGCGCGGCTACGGGTTCAAGGGCCTCAAGTCCCAGGCGCAGGACCTCTCCCTGGCCCCGCTGGCCAAGCGGCAGCGCCAGGCCGCCGCCCGCGGCGGCGCCTGACGCCGTGCGACGACGGCCGGGGCGCCGGCGCCCGCGCGGATGTTAGCTTCCTTCCCGTGACGGAGCACCAGGACGAGACCGGGGCGGCCTACGACGGGGTGGTCGAGCTGTACGCGTCGATGTTCGCCGATCGGCTGGAGACGCGGCCGTTCGCCCGGGCCATGGTCGCCACCTTCGCCGAGCTGGTGCGCGCGACGGGGAACCTGCGGGCGGCCGACGTCGGATGCGGGCCCGGACACCTGACGGCCATGCTGCAGGACCTGGGGCTCGACGCCTTCGGGCTCGACCTCTCCCCAGGGATGGTCGACCACGCCCGTCGGGCCCATCCCGCGCTGCGGTTCGACGAGGCGCGGATGGAGGCCCTGCCGGTCGGGGACTGCGCGCTCGGCGGCATCCTGGCCCACTACTCGATGATCCACACCCCGCCCGGGGAACTGCCGGCGCTCCTCGCCGAGCAGGTGCGGGTCCTGGCGCCGGGGGGCCTGCTCCTGGTCTCGTTCTTCGGGACCGAGGGACCGGAGCCGGTCCGCTTCGACCACAAGGTGGCGTCGGCCTACAGCTGGCCGGTGGACCGGTTCGCCGAGCTGCTGGCCGGGGCCGGGCTCGTCCCGTTCGCCCGGCTGGTCCACGATCCGGCCTCCGAGCGGGGCTTCCTCGACGCCCACGTGCTGGCCCGCCTCGCCTAGTGCTGTGGCCGGAAAGGTTTGCCGGGTCGCGGCGTCCGGTGCGGTGCATCGCAAGGCGGAGGGCCTCGGCTCGTACTGGACGTACGTGCGAGGGCCGACAACGCGGCGAGGTGCCGTGCCGGGCGTCGCGACCCGGTGAACCTTTCCGGTCACAGCACTGGACGTGCCTCGGGGGGACGGCATCCGCGAAGCGGCGCCGTCCCCCCGGAAATGGCGGGCGTGCGAATCGGACCCGCCCCGGGCCCGTGTCAGACCTGCTCGGCCACCTTGGCGTCCGTAGCGGCGGGCTGCTTGGCGACCTCGACGGTGCGCGGCCCGTGCTGGCCGCGCAGGCCCAGCCAGCCGATGAGTGCGACGAGGGCGAAGGCCGCGGCCCCGATCCAGAAGGTGAGGGTGAAGCCGGACTCGGCGGGCAGCGGCGGGACGCCTGCGGGCAGGTGCTCGATGGTCTTCGACGCGAGGATGGTGGTGACGATGGCACTGCCGATCGCGCTGCCCGTGGAGCGGGAGATGGAGTTGATGCCGTTGGCGATGCCACTCTGGTGGGGCGGGACGCTCGCCATGATGACGGCGGGCATGGCCGCGTAGCCGAAGCTGACGGACGCACCGACGACGATGCCG
This sequence comes from Streptomyces sp. NPDC032472, assembly GCF_040636955.1. Lineage (NCBI taxonomy): Bacteria > Bacillati > Actinomycetota > Actinomycetes > Kitasatosporales > Streptomycetaceae > Streptomyces > Streptomyces sp. NPDC032472. The sequence goes on along the minus strand of NZ_JBEZVK010000150.1, from coordinate 2,992 downwards.
GCGCCGATCACCGAGGCGGTGTGGCCGTGGTCGAGGGCCAGCCACCCGAAGCCGACGGCGCCGAGGGCGGCAGCCAGGCCCAGCGCCGTGCGCGGGCCGCGGTGGCGGACCAGTTGGCCGCCGATGGGCGAGGCGAGCAGCGAGACGATCGCGCCGGGGAGCAGGAACTCCACGGAGGCACGCAGGATGGACGCGCCGAAGCCGTAGCCGGTCAGCTTCTCGGGCATCTGGACGAGGTAGGAGACGCCCAGGAAGTTCGCGAACATGCCGAAGCCGACGAGGATGCCGGCCAGGTTGGCCATGAGCACCGGGCGGTGGACGAACATCCGCATGTCGACGAGCGGCTCGCGGACCTTGAGCTCGGTGAACACCCAGACGACGGTCATGACGGCGGCGCCGGCGAAGCTGCCCAGCGTGCGGCCCGAGGTCCAGCCCCACTCGTGGCCCTGCGAGATGGGCAGCAGGAGCAGCAGCAGGGTGGTGCCGAGGGTCAGGGCGCCCAGGAAGTCGGTGCGGCCGCCGGTCTTGTGGCGGGTCGCGGGGACCAGGAAGGCCACGGCGAGCAGGGCGACGGTGGCGAAACCGGTCGCCATCCAGAAGGCGTTGCGGTAGTCGGCGCCGTCGCCGGAGGTGAGCAGGCCGGTGGCGACGAGCGCGAGGCCGCTGCCGAAGGCGAGGGTGCCGCTGACCAGGGCCATCGCGCCGGGCAGCTTCTGCGGGCGGACCTCCTCGCGCAGGACGGACAGGGCCAGCGGGAAGATCGCGGTGGCGGCGCCCTGCAGGACGCGGCCGAGGATCAGCAGCGGCAGCGAGCTCGCCAGGGCGGCGATGACGGAGCCCGCCACCATGACGCCGAGGACGGCCACGAGGGTGGGCTTCTTGCCGTGCTGGTCGCCGAAGCGGCCGAGGAGCGGGGTGAAGACGGCGGCGGAGAGCAGCGTGGCGGTGGTCACCCAGCTCACGTTGGCGGTCGAGGTGCCGAGGTCGGAGCGGATGAGGCCGAGGATCGGGACCGGCAGGGTCTGCATCATCGACACGACCATGGCGGCAAGGCTCAGGGCGAAGACGATGACCGTCTCGTTCCTGGTCTTGGCCTCGGCGGGGGCGGGGGTGGCGGGGGCGGTGCTCATGTCCGGGAGGAACCTTCTCACTGCTTCAGGTCGCAGATGTTTCATGTCATCAAGTACTTCGACGACGGTAGAGGCAGATACTTAAGGTGGTCAAGTAAACAATTGATAATGTCAACGATCCTGGGTACGCTCTCGCGGCATGAGCGCCACCACCCGTGAGACCCCCGGCAAGCTCCAGCTCCTGGAGCTGCTCGCCGCCATCGGCATCGCCCAGTGGCGGGATTTCGCCGCGGCGGCGGCGCGCTACGGCCTCACGTCCACGCAGGCCAAGGTCCTCGCCCAGCTGGACGGGCCGCTGCCGATGCGGGGGCTGGCGACGCTGCTGGTGTGTGACGCGTCGAACGTCACCGGGATCGTGGACCGCCTGGAGGCCCGCGAGCTGGTCCGCCGCGAACCGGATGCCGCGGACCGGCGGGTCAAGAACGTCGTCGCAACGGACGCGGGCCGAGAGATCATCCGACGCGTACGCGAAGAGATGCAGGCCACGCACAGCGCCTTGGACACCCTCACCCCGGCGGAGCGCGCCACCCTCCACACCTTGCTGGACCGCCTCCGCCCCACCCTGGAACACCACGCCTGACCCTGCCGGCACCGGCGAAGCCGGGATTCCTGGGATGCAGCCCGCGCATTCGAAGCCGGGGACCGGCAAAACCAGCCCCGCCGGCGTTTGAGTGGGGGTCCCCCCGGACGAAGTCTGGGGGAGGGTCCGGGCAGAGCCCGGTGCCCGGCGGAGCCGGGAGTCGGGGGCTCCGCCCCGAACCCCGCGCCTCAAACGCCGGCAAGGCTGGAAGGCCCCCGCTTCAAACGCCGGCGAGGCTGGAGCGGCGGGGGCCGGAGGGGGCGGCTGAGGCCGTCAGGGGGTTGGAAGGTGGACCACGGCCGTAGGGGTCGGGGCGTGGAGGCGGGCGCCGGCGGGGGCGCGGAGGAGGGCCGCGTCGTGGCGGGCCAGGTGGACCGTTCCGCCGTCGGGGAGGGTGAGGTCCGCCGGGCCGGCCAGGGGCACGATCAGCAGGGCGGTGCCCGGCTCGGAGGCGAGGGCAAGAGCGCCTCGGACCACCGCGGTGTCGGCCGGCGCGAGGCCCCGCCGGTGCATCACGTTGAAGTTCACGACCGGGCCGTCCAGGAGGCGGCAGTGGGTCGGGGCGTCGCCCGGGAACCGCTCCGGGACGTATCGCTCCGAGACCGACCGCATGGCGCCGGCCATCGTGAGGCGCATGCCGGCCCCCTCCGCCAGGGTCAGCGTGCGGTCGACCCCGGGAAAGACCGAGAACGGGCCGTCGGCGGCCACCTCCGCCAGGCTCACGCGCCACGCGAAGTCGTCCATGCCGGCCCCCTCGGGCCAGGCGGCGATCTCGCGGGTCACTCCCCCGCCGTTCTTCCAGGCCACGGCCCGCCGGTCGGCGGTCCGCAGGACCGTCACCGCTGCAGGGGCACCGGCGCCGGTCATCGCGTCGCCCCCGCTCGGGCGGCAGCCACGGGCAGCGAGGCCGAGGCCGTGCGCGCGAAGTCGGCCGGGCTGCCCTCCGCCGCATCGGTGTCGACGGCGTACACCATGAGCGGGCTGCTGCCGACCGCCCCCTCGGCGGTGGCGCGCAGCCGGTAGCGCTCGGTGCGTACGGCGCCCGCGGCGAGAGCCGTGCCGCCCTCGTACAGGTGGGCCGGCTTGACGTCGCCCGCGATCCGCAGGTCCGCGGGCCGCCACACCCCGCTCACCGGGTCGCACCGCTCCAGCAGGAAGGATTCTGCAGGCCCGTCGGGCAGCGGTTCCATCTGGAAGGCGACCAGCAGGTGACGGTGGGTCTGCGCGCTGCCGCCCCGCAGGGTCACGGTGAACTCCCGGGCGGCGCCGCCGCGGACCAGCT
>NZ_JBEZVK010000149.1:0-6957 GCF_040636955.1 Streptomyces sp. NPDC032472 | reverse complement strand
CAGGCCGCCTACGACGTCCACCGCAACCTCCACCAGGGCAAGGTCGGCGTCCTCGCCCTCGCCCCCGAGGAAGGCCTCGGCGTCCGCGACCACGAGATGCGCGCCCGGCACCTCGACGCGATCAACCGCTTCCGCAACGTCTGAGTCCGCTCAAAGGCCATAAGGATCGCCTGAGATGACAGAGCGCCAGAAAGACCGTCCGTGGCTCATGCGGACGTACGCCGGCCACTCCACGGCCGAGGCGTCCAACGAGCTGTACCGCCGCAACCTCGCCAAGGGCCAGACCGGCCTGTCGGTCGCGTTCGACCTTCCGACGCAGACCGGCTACGACCCCGACCACATCCTCGCCCGCGGCGAGGTGGGCCGGGTCGGGGTCCCGGTCTCCCATCTGGGCGACATGCGGCGGCTGTTCCAGGACATCCCCCTGGAGCAGATGAACACCTCGATGACGATCAACGCCACCGCCATGTGGCTGCTGGCGCTCTACCAGGTGGCCGCCGAGGAGCAGGGCGCGGACATCTCCAAGCTCCAGGGCACCACGCAGAACGACATCGTCAAGGAGTACCTCTCGCGCGGGACGCACGTCTTCCCGCCCGGGCCCTCGCTCCGCCTGACGACCGACATGATCGCGTACACGGTCAACCACATCCCGAAGTGGAACCCGATCAACATCTGCAGCTACCACCTGCAGGAGGCCGGGGCCACCCCGGTCCAGGAGATCTCGTACGCGATGTCCACCGCGATCGCCGTGCTGGACTCGGTGCGCGACTCGGGCCAGGTCCCGCAGGAACGGTTCGGCGAGGTGGTCGCCCGCATCTCCTTCTTCGTGAACGCGGGCGTCCGCTTCATCGAGGAGATGTGCAAGATGCGCGCCTTCGGCCGCATCTGGGACCAGGTCACCCGCGAGCGCTACGGCATCGAGGACGCCAAGCAGCGCCGCTTCCGCTACGGCGTCCAGGTCAACTCCCTGGGCCTGACCGAGGCGCAGCCGGAGAACAACGTCCAGCGCATCGTGCTGGAGATGCTCGCCGTCACCCTCTCCAAGGACGCCCGGGCCCGCGCCGTGCAGCTGCCCGCCTGGAACGAGGCCCTGGGCCTGCCCCGGCCCTGGGACCAGCAGTGGTCGCTGCGCATCCAGCAGGTCCTCGCCCACGAGAGCGACCTGCTGGAGTACGACGACATCTTCGCGGGCTCCCACGTCATCGAGGCCAAAGTCGACTCCCTGGTCGCCGACTGCCTGGCCGAGATCGACCGGATCCAGGAGATGGGCGGCGCGATGGCCGCCGTCGAGTCCGGGTACCTGAAGTCCCAGCTGGTCGCCTCGCACGCCGAGCGCCGCGCCCGGATCGAGGCGGGCGAGGACAAGATCGTCGGCGTGAACTGCTTCCAGCAGACGGAGCCGAACCCGCTCACCGCCGACCTGGACGGCGCCATCATGACGGTGGACGGGGCGGTGGAGGCGCTCACCGTCGAGCGCATCGGCCGCTGGCGGGCCGAGCGCCAGGAGTCCTCCGACCGGCAGGGGGGCGGCGACCCGTTCGTCTTCCCGACGGTCGGCCAGGCCCTGGACCGGCTGAAGGAGGCCGCGGCCGGGACCGAGAACCTGATGGAGGCCACCCTCGAATGCGCCCGGGCCGGTGTCACCACCGGCGAGTGGGCGAACGCCCTGCGCGAGGTGTTCGGCGAGTTCCGCGCCCCCACCGGGGTCTCCTCGGCCCCGGTGGCCGTCGCCGCCGAGGAGGGCACGCCGCTGGCCCTGGTCCGCGAGAAGGTCGCCCGGACGGCCGAGGACCTGGGCTCGGGACGACTGCGCCTGCTGGTCGGCAAGCCCGGCCTGGACGGGCACTCCAACGGCGCCGAGCAGATCGCCGTCCGCGCCCGCGACGCCGGCTTCGAGGTGGTCTACCAGGGCATCCGGCTGACGCCCGAGGAGATCTCCACGGCGGCGCTGGCCGAGGACGTGCACTGCGTGGGACTGTCCATCCTGTCCGGCTCGCACAGCGCCCTGGTGCCGGACGTGCTGGAACGCCTCCGAACGGCGGGGGCGGGTGACATACCCGTCGTCCTCGGCGGCATCATTCCGAACGCCGACGCCATCGCGCTCAAGGCGGCCGGTGTCGCCGCCGTCTTCACACCCAAGGACTTCGGTATCACGGAGATCATCGGCCGTATCGTCGACGAGATCCGGAAAGCGAACAAGCTCGACCCTCTGGAGGTCCCCGCATGACCACGCCCACGTCTCCTGTGAACCGGCTGCGGCCGCGCCGCTCCTGCCTCGCGGTGCCGGGCTCGAACCCCCGCTTCCTGGAGAAGGCCCAGGGCCTGCCGGCCGACCAGGTCTTCCTCGACCTGGAGGACGCCTGCGCCCCGCTCGCCAAGGAAGGCGCCCGCCACACCATCGTGGACGCGCTGAACAACGGCGACTGGACCGGCAAGACCCGCGTGGTGCGCGTCAACGACTGGACCACCCACTGGACCTACCGCGACGTCATCACGGTCGTCGAGGGCGCCGGCCAGAACCTCGACTGCATCATGCTGCCGAAGGTCCAGGACGCCCAGCAGGTCGTGGCGCTCGACCTGCTGCTGACGCAGATCGAGAAGACCATGGGCTTCGAGGTCGGCAAGATCGGCATCGAGGCGCAGATCGAGAACGCCAAGGGCCTGGTCAACGTCGACGAGATCGCCGCCGCCTCGCCGCGGCTGGAGACCATCATCTTCGGCCCCGCCGACTTCATGGCCTCGATCAACATGAAGTCGCTGGTCGTGGGCATGCAGCCGCCCGGCTACCCGGCGGACGCCTACCACTACATCCTCATGCGGATCCTGATGGCGGCCCGCATGCACAACCTCCAGGCGATCGACGGCCCCTTCCTGCAGATCCGCGACGTGGACGCGTACCGCGAGGTCGCCGGCCGCGCCGCCGCCCTCGGCTTCGACGGCAAGTGGGTGCTGCACCCCGGCCAGGTCGAGGCGGCCAACGAGGTCTTCTCCCCCTCCCAGGAGGACTACGACCACGCCGAGCTCATCCTCGACGCGTACGACTGGTGCACCTCCGAGGCCGGCGGCAAGAAGGGCTCGGCCATGCTCGGCGACGAGATGATCGACGAGGCCAGCCGCAAGATGGCCCTGGTCATCGCGGGCAAGGGCCGCGCCGCGGGCATGCAGCGCACCACCAAGTTCGAGATCCCGGAGGCCTGATCCCGATGCAGTTCGGACGCACGTACGAAGAGTTCGAGGTCGGTGCGGTCTACAAGCACTGGCCCGGGAAGACGGTCACCGAGTACGACGACCACCTCTTCTGTCTGCTCACCATGAACCACCACCCGCTCCACATGGACGTGAATTACGCCGAGAACACCACGGACTTCGGCAAGAACGTGGTGGTGGGCAACTACATCTACTCACTGCTGCTGGGAATGTCCGTCCCGGACGTCTCGGGCAAGGCGATCGCCAACCTGGAGATCGAGTCGCTGCGGCACGTGGCGCCGACCTTCCACGGCGACACGATCTACGGCGAGACCACGGTCCTCGACAAGACCCCGTCGAAGTCGAAGAACGACCGCGGGATCGTCTACGTGGAGACCAAGGGCTACAAGCAGGACGGCACCCTCGTCTGCGTCTTCCGGCGCAAGGTGATGGTCCCGACCGAGACGTACATCAAGGAGCGCGGCGGCGAGCAGCCCGGCCGCCCCGAGCTCAAGGAACAGGGGAAGTAGCCATGGCACGCCTCGCCCAGACCGCCGGCCTGACCGACGTCCAGCAGGAGATCCTCAAGACCGTCCGCGAATTCGTGGACAAGGAGATCATCCCGGTCGCGACCGAGCTGGAGCACCGCGACGAGTACCCGCAGCAGATCGTCGACGGCCTCAAGGAGCTCGGCCTCTTCGGGCTGATGATCCCCGAGGAGTACGGCGGTCTCGGTGAGTCGCTGCTCACGTACGCACTGTGCGTGGAGGAGATAGCCCGCGGCTGGATGTCCGTCTCGGGCATCATCAACACCCACTTCATCGTGGCGTACATGCTCAAGCAGCACGGCACGCAGGAGCAGAAGGACCACTTCCTCCCGCGGATGGCGCTGGGCGAGGTGCGCGGCGCGTTCTCGATGTCCGAGCCGGGGCTGGGCTCGGATGTGTCGGCCATCACGTCGAAGGCGGTCAAGGACGGCGACGAGTACGTCCTGAACGGCCAGAAGATGTGGCTGACGAACGGCGGCAGCTCCACGCTGGTGGCCGTGCTGTGCCGGAGTGACGAAGGACACCCCGAGGGGACCGCCCCGCACAAGTCGATGACGACCTTCCTGGTGGAGAAGGAGCCCGGCTTCGGAGAGGTCCGACCCGGCCTGACCATCCCGGGCAAGATCGACAAGATGGGCTACAAGGGCGTCGACACGACCGAGCTCATCATGGACGGACTGCGCATTCCGGCCAATCGGGTCCTCGGCGGCACCACGGGCCGAGGGTTTTACCAAATGATGGACGGCGTCGAGGTCGGCCGCGTGAACGTGGCGGCCCGTGGCTGCGGTGTCGCGCAGCGCGCTTTCGAGCTGGGTGTCTCGTATGCCCAGCAGCGTCACACTTTCGGCAAGCCGATCGCCCAGCACCAGGCCATCCAGTTCAAGCTGGCCGAGATGGCTACCAAGGTCGAGGCCGCCCATGCCATGATGGTCAACGCAGCACGCAAAAAGGACTCCGGGGAACGAAACGACCTCGAAGCAGGGATGGCGAAGTACCTCGCCTCCGAGTACTGCAAGGAGGTGGTGGAGGACGCCTTCCGCATCCACGGCGGCTACGGTTTCTCGAAGGAGTACGAGATCGAGCGCCTCTACCGCGAGGCCCCGATGCTGCTCATCGGTGAAGGTACTGCCGAGATCCAGAAAATGATCATTGGGCGACGCCTGCTCGAGGAGTACCGGCTCCAGGGCTGAAAGTCCCTTTTGCGGCGGATCCTCCATGGGTTCGCCGCAAAAGAATCACTTGCAGTGACTGGCTGACGGGCATCGACTCGGCTTCTGGCTTGCCCAGTTGTCGCGCGCAACCGATAGCATTCCAGTAAAGCCGCCGTCCCGTCCCCCTGTTTGCGGCGCGGCAATCCACCGCTACGAAGGTCATCCATGCCCCACAGCCAAACCTCTGCACCTCGCGACAGCCTCTTCGGCGTACGCCTCGCGCGCGGAGCATCGCCGTGGCTTCTGCCGACCGTCGCCACCGCGGCGCTCAGCCTCGCCCGGGCCCGCAAGTCCGGACGCTGGGCCGCGGCGGCCGTGCCCACCACCGCGCTCGCCGCGGGCATGCTGTGGTTCTTCCGCGACCCCGAGCGCGAGATCGCCCAGGGCCGCGTCATCTCCCCCGCCGACGGTGTGGTGCAGAGCATCATGCCGTGGAAGGACGGGCGGACCCGCGTCGCGATCTTCATGAGCCCGCTGAACGTGCACGTCAACCGCGCGCCGCTGGCCGGCACCGTGACGTCCGTGGAGCACATCCCCGGCGGGTTCGTCCCGGCGTTCAACAAGGAGAGCGAGAACAACGAGCGCGTTGTCTGGCACTTCGACACCGAGCTCGGCGACATCGAGATGGTGCAGATCGCCGGCGCCGTCGCGCGCCGGATCGTCCCGTACCTGCCGGCCGGCACCAAGGTGGAGCAGGGCGAACGCATCGGTCTGATCCGCTTCGGCTCCCGCGTCGACATCTACCTCCCCGAGGGCGTCGAGGTCGCGGTCGAGGTCGGTCAGACCACCACCGCGGGGGTGACCCGAATTGACCGTGACTGACCCCGAGACTCCCACCACTCCCGCCACCGGCTGGGTGCCGGAGGCCGCGGAGGAGGAGTCCGCCGAGGACGACATGCCGCTGTCGCTGCGGCTGTCGATAGCGGACACCCTCACCCTCGGCAACGCGACGTGCGGATTCATGGCGGTGTACTTCACCACCACCGGGATCCTCATCCCGCACCTGACCGGCAGCGGCGAGTCGGGCATGGCCCGGCACAGCGCGGCTACCGCGGTGATACTGATGCTGCTCGCGGCGGTCTTCGACCTGTTCGACGGCATCGTCGCCCGCAAGCTGCGCAGCTCGCCGATGGGCGCCGAGCTGGACAACCTGTCCGACCTGATCAGCTTCGGGCTGGCCCCGGCGTACTTCGTGCTGGTCTACGGCATGGTCGCGGACGACGCGCACCAGAAGGTCTCGGCCCTGGCCGCGATCGTCGTCCTGCTTGCGGTGGTCCTGCGCCTGGCGAGGTTCAGCTGCGTGACGATGAAGGACGGCATGTTCCAGGGCATGCCGAGCCCCTTCGGCGCCCTGACGGTCGTCTCCATCGTCCTGCTGGAGCTGCCCTTCGTCCCCACGCTGCTGGCGATCGTCGGCGTCGCGTGGCTGATGGTCAGCCGGGTCGAGTACCCGAAGCCGCGGGGTGTCCTCGCGGTGGCGATGCTCAGCTGGATCGTCAGCGCCATGGGCCTCCTGGCCGCGTGGGCGTTCGACGCCCCCGGCGGCCAGCTGCTCCTGCAGACCGGCTGCGCCCTGCAGATCGCGCTGGCGGCCACCATCCCGCTGTTCGCGACGACCCGCCGGGCGAACACGTTCCGCCACAACCGCCGCGAGGCACGGGCAGCTCAGCTCCCGTAACCGCACCCCGGCACCACGCGAAGGCCCCCCGCCACTTGGCGGGGGGCCTTCGCTTTCCCCGGCACCCGGATCCGGGAACCCTCGGCGACCCCGGCCCCGCACCGCGGACACGGTCGCCACGGAACGCAGGCCCCCCTTCCGGCGCCGGCTCGCATGCCCGACACCGCGCAGGCGTGACGGGGCCGCGCCGCCCCTTCGCGACCCCGGCCCCGGCCACCGGCCCCCTGGACCGTCCCTGACCTCGCCGATCCACCGCCGTCCAGCCGTCGGCCGGCGGCGGGAGGCGGCCGGGCGGCGGGCGGCGGGCGGGCGGCGGGCGGCGGGCGGGCGGCGG
>NZ_JBEZVK010000148.1:0-7007 GCF_040636955.1 Streptomyces sp. NPDC032472 | reverse complement strand
CCGAGATCGAGTTCGACCCCGAGACGTACGAGCCGCTGCCGGTCTACAAGCCGTCCCGCCGTCCCAGGCGTCGGCGGAGCCGGCTGAACTACCGGCGCGCTGCCCCAGACCCCGCGCCTCAAGCGCCGGCGAGGCTGGTTGCCGGACCCACGGCTCAGGAGGCGGCGAAGCCGCCCGGGCTTCGAAGCGAAGGCTCCGCCCACCAGCCCCCACGTCCAAGCCCTGGCCGAGCCACCCCATTCGAAGCGAGGAGTGGGCCACTTCAGCCTCGCTCGCTTTCGAAGCAGGGGGTGGGCCCTTTCAGCCCCGCCGGCGATTGAGGCGCGGGGTCTGGCGGCGGCGCCCCAGCAAACCCGGCTCCGCCGCACACCGCGCTCTGCCCAGACCCCCGCTTCAAGCGCCGGCAAGGCTGAATTGGCCGGCCCCCGTCCCAGGTGGCGGCGAAGCCGGCTGGGCTTCTGGGGCTCCGCCTCAGACCCCGCGCCTCAAGCGCCGGCGAGGCTGGAGTTGCCCGACCCACGGCTCAGAAGGCGGCGAAGCTGGTCGTGTCGGAGCCCCGCCTCGAAACGCGACTGGCGCAGCCCCCCGCCCCGCACCGGGGGATGAACGGCCCGATCAGGCCTGCGCATCTCGGGGAACGCCGAACGCCCAGGCGGGGGCGGGGCCCTCGCCTGGGCGTTCGGCGGTTGCGTGGCAGGGGCGACAGGATTCGAACCTGCGGCATTCGGTTTTGGAGACCGACGCTCTGGCCAGCTGAGCTACACCCCTTCGGCGAGACCAACCATGCCATGCCGCGGCACGGAGATCCAATCAATTACCCGGCGGCGGCCACCGCGTGCCGCTGCGCGCGCATGGCGGCACGTGGGGCCGCGGAGGATCGTGGGCAGGGGGCCGCCCGGACAGGAGGTTCCGCCATGCGTCCGCTGAAGGGAGCTCCACCGCCGCGGCAGCGCGTACTGCTGCGACGGCGACGGCGGCGGCTGCTGCCGGGCGTCCTGGCAGCGCTGGTGCCGGCGGCCCCGGCCCTGCTGGGCGCGGCGGTCGCCCCGGCTGGCCCCCGGCGGGCCCGGCGGAGACGGGGAGACCGTCTCGCTTGCCGGGAACGGGCCGGTCAGCGGCTTGACGTCACCCTTACCCGTGTGGTGGACCCCACGACACCGGCGGGGGCGGTGCCTGCAGCCGCCGCAGCCGATCGGCTCGTGGCCGTGCAGTTCCGGCTGGAGAACACCGGGAACCGCCGTCTACCACGACTCCCCCGCGCCCGCCGCGCACCTGCTGGACACCGACGGCCACCGCTTCACCGGTTCCAACTCCGCGCCACCGCGGGCCCGCCCTTCCCTGAGACCGTCACCCTCCGCCCGGGCGGCGGCTCGGCGCTCGGCTTCGTCAGCTTCCGCCTGCCGCAGGACGCCCGGCCCGCCGCCGTGCAGTTCGCACCGAACGGCGGCCTCGCCGACGACATCGGCCACCGGAGCCTGTCCTGGCGGCGACCGCCGAAACCGGCTGCGGCCCGGCGGCGTTCGTCCCTTACCCTCCCGACCATGCGCAACACGACGATCCGTGCGGTCAACCGGCTCACCGCACGCTGGGCCGAACAGGCCGTCACCGGCGACACCGACGCCGCCGGCGACACCGGCACGGTCCTCACGGCCGTGGGGGTCTGGCCCCTGCTCGCCCTCCTGGCCGACGGCGCGGCCGGCCCGGCCCGCGAGGAACTCTCCGAAGCCCTCGGCATATCCGCCGACTCGGCGGCCGCGGCCGCACGCGAGCTCCTGGCCGACCTGTCCGGCGTACGGGGCCTCCAGACGGCCACGGGGCTGTGGGCCCTGCAGGACCTGCCCCTGGAGCAGCGGTGGCTGGACGCGCTCCCGGACGGCGCCCACGGTCTGCTGACCGGCGACCCCGACACCGACGCCAAGACCCTCGACGCCTGGGCCGCCGAGCACACGGGAGGCCTGGTCGAGCGGATGCCGGTCGTCTTCCCGCCGCCCCCCGCGCACACCCAGCTGGTGCTCGCCTCGGCGCTGGCCCAGCGGCTGCGCTGGATCCAGCCGTTCCGCGACGGGATCGTCGAGCCGTCCGAAGGTCCCTGGGCCGGACGGGTCCTCACCGCGCTGCGCCGCAGCACCACCCTCCTGGACCGGGTGCGCGTGGCGCAGACCCCGGCGGGTCCTGTCACGGTCCTCGAGGTGGTCGGCGACGGCGGCGTGGACGTCCACCTGGTGCTGGGCGCACCCGGTGCGCCGTCGGGCCGGGTCCTGTCCGCCGGGGTGGGGGTGGTGACCCGCGCGCTCGCGGCCACCGGCGCGAGCCTGCTGCCCGAGGGGAACCCGGGTCCCGGCCTGCGCATCGGGACGGTCCTGTCGCCGGATCCGGAGCCGTACCTCCACATCCAGACGACGGCCTTCGACGTGACCGCCGAGCACGATCTCCTCGACCACCCCGGCCTGTTCGGCCTCGCCTCCGCCTCCGACACGGGCGCCGGCCACTTCCCGGGTATCAGCCCCCACCCCCTGGCCGTGGGCTCGGCACGCCAGTCGGCGATGGCCCGCTTCGGCGCCGAGGGCTTCGAGGCCGCGGCCGTGACGGCCGTCGCGGCCTGCGCCGGCGCCGGGGCGCCGTCCCGGTTCCGCTACCGCACCCGGCAGGCCGAGGTCTGCTTCGACCGCCCCTTCGGCTTCCTCGCCGTCCACCGCACCTCCCGCCTGGTGCTCGCGGCGGGCTGGGTCACCGATCCCCTGCCGTACGAGGAGCGCGAGTACCCCGAGTACGAGGAGTGGCAGAAGCGGGCCGAGGAAGAGGCGGCGGACGCGGAGTGGGAGGCGGAGCAGCGGGCCGCGGCGGAGCGGGCGGAGCAAGCGCAGTGAGCGTCGCCGAGGGCTCCGGCGTACCGGAGGAGAGGGCGGGACTGCGCATCCGGCGGAGGACCGAAGACGACATCGAGGCGTGCCTGCGCATCCTCGCGGAGGTCCACCGGTACGACGGCTACCCCCTCAACTGGCCCGAGCACCCCGGCGCATGGCTGTCGGACGGCCCCCTGCTCGGCTCCTGGGTGGCCGAGTTCGACGGCCGCCTCGTCGGGCACATCGGCCTGTCGTACGCGGGCGCGGGCGATCTGGCCCCCGCCCGGTGGAGCGGGCGGACCGGTGCACCGCCGGAGGCGGCCGCCGTGGTCACGCGGCTGTTCGTCTCCCCCGGGGCCAGGGGGCACGCCCTCGGCGCCCTGCTGGTCGGGCGGGCGGTGGAGGAGGCGCAGCGGCACGGGCTGCATCCGGTGCTCGACGTCCTGTCCGGCGATGCCGCCGCGGCAGCGCTGTACGAGCGGCTGGGCTGGGAGCTGATGGACACCGTCGAACAGCACTGGAGCCCGCAGCAGACGGTGCACGTCCGGTGCTACGCCGCCCCGGTCGCCGCCCGGTGGATCGCGGCCAGCGCCCTGGTTTCGCAGAAGGACGGGACGCGGCCGGTGCCGCCGCGGCCCGACACCGACAGGGAGGCGGCCGCCGCGCCGTAGGCGACCGCGTCGGCGAGGCCGTCGCCGAGGGCGAGGCGGGCGGTGGCCGTGCCGGTGAAGCAGTCGCCGGCGCCCGTCGCGTCGACCGGATCGGGGTTGGCGGGAACGGAGTGGAGGCGCGCGGCGGTGCCGTCGTCGAGGAGCAGGCGGTCCGGTCCCGCGGTGACGGCGACCGCGCGGGCGCCGAGCGCGCGGTAGCGGACCGCGGCCGTCCCTGGGTCGGCGGTGTCGACCAGGGCGACGGCGTCCGCCGGGCAGGAGCTCTTCAGCAGCCCGGTGTGCGGCGCCACCCGGGCCAGGAGGCTGCGCGCCGCGGCCCGGTCCGTGAGACGGGAGCGGTGGTTGGGGTCGTACGAGACGTGGCCGCCGCAGGCGTGGACGGTCTCGGCGGCGGCGACCACCGCCTCGCGGCTGCTCTCGGACAGGGCGCCGGTGATCCCGCTGGTGATCAGGGCCTTCGTACGGGAGAGCACGGTCCGCCAGGACGCGATGTGCCCGGTGGAGAGGGTGGAGCCGGCGCTCGCGGTGCGCCAGTAGACGAACGCGCGGTCGCCGTCGGGGTCGGCGGCCAGCAGGTAGGCGCCGTTGGGGCGCGGGGCGCGGCGTACGTGGGAGGTGTCCACGCCGAGCTCGGCCGCGCGGCGCAGCAGCGGGGCGGTGAGCTCGTCGTCGCCGACCACGGCGAGCAGGGCGGTGCGGGCGCCCGCTGCCGCGGCGGCGGCAGCGGCGTTGAGGGCGTCGCCGGAGTAGGAGAGGCGGGCGGGGGTGCCGTCGGCGGCCTCCCGCAGGGCGGTGCCGGCGTGGACCTCGACCAGGACCTCGCCGAGGACGACCACGTCGTAGGCCGTGGCCGGGACCGCCGGCCGCTTCGGCGCGGTCACCGGTACCCCTCGGTCCGAGGGGCCCGGCCGGTACGCTCCCCGGACTCCGTGGACTCCCGGTGCTCCCGGGGCTCCCCGCAGCCGGCACAGCACGGGCCGGCCAGGGCGGCGAATACCGCGGCCAGCTCCGCCGGATCGTCCGGCAGACCCCGGCCGACACCGACGGCGGTCGCCCCGGCGGCGAGCCAGTCACCGACCTCCGCCGGCCGGATGCCGCCGGTCGGGAGGAGCACCGCCGCGGGCAGGACCGCGGTGAGGGAGCGGAGGAAGCCGGGCCCGGCGACATGCGCCGGGAAGATCTTGGCAGCTCCCGCCCGTCCCACCGCGGCGGCGATCTCGCCCGGGGTGAAGCCGCCCTCGACGAAGACGGCCCCGCGCCGGGCGGCCAGCGCGCGGACCTCGGGGGCCGGGTACGGGGAGACCAGGAAGGCCGCGCCCGCGTCGAGGGCCGCCTCTGCCTGGCCGGCGGCGGTGACGGTGCCCACGCCGACGAGGGCCGGCCGGCCGTGCGCATCGGCGAGCGGGACGGTCCGGGCCACGGCTCCGGCCCAGCCCGGGACCGAGGTGGTCAGCTCGACGACCCGGCAGCCGGCGGCCAGGAGGGCGGTGGTGCGGCGGACGGCTGCGTCCGCGTCGGCGGTGCGCAGCACCGGCAGCAGACGCTGGGCCGCCAGCGCCGCGTACGGATGGCAGGACACGAGACGATCCCCTCCCCCTGCGTTCCACGTAGTGGAACGGCATACCGTGTAGCGGAACGGAACTGCCCCTGGAACCATACTCCTTGGAGCCCGCATGACCGGTGCGCACGAAGCCCACGACCACCACTCGGGCCCCGACGGCAGCCCCGGCCCCGGGCCCCACCCAGGCCACCGCCCCGCCCCCCGCACCGGCCGGACATCGGCGACGGGCACCGCGCTGGAGAAGGCGATGCGGATCCTGGAGGCGGTCGCCGCGCCCGGCGGGCCGCACCGGCTCACCGATGTGGCGGCGGCCGCGGCCGTGCCCAAGTCGAGCGCGTTCCGGATCCTGGCCTCGCTGGCCGGGCAGGGCTTCGTACGCCCCGGCAGCGACTCCCGGTACGGGGCGGGCCCGCGGCTGCGCAGCCTGTCCGCGGTGGTCGGCGCGGACGAGCCGGCGGGCATCGGGCGCATTCTCGGCGAGCTCCGGAAGGCCACCGGCCAGACGGTCCACCTGGCGCTGCACACCGGGGAGTCCCTCACCTGCATCCGCAAGCTGGAGGCCGACCAGCCGTTCCGGACGGCCTCGCGGACCGGGATGCGGATGCCGCTGCACAGCACGGCCATCGGCAAGGCCCTCCTGGCGCACCTGCCCGCGCCGGAGGTTCAGGCGCTGCTCGCCGCCGGCCTGCCGGCCCGTACACCGCGCACGCTGACCACCTGTGAGGCCCTACTGGCCGAGCTGGAGGCGGTCCGGGCCTGCGGCTTCGCCGTGGACGACGAGGAGAACGAGCCGGCCATCCGCTGCATCGGCGCCGCCGTCCTGGACGCTTCGGGCCGCCCCGTCGGCGGGGTCAGCGTCACCACGGTCACCTTCCTCGTCCCCCGCGAACAACTGGAGGCGTACGCCCCGGCGCTGCTCGCCGCGAGCCGGGCCCTGGGGCCGCTGCTGTGAGGCCCGTCGAAATTTTTCTCGAAATCTTCTTCCGGATAAGTGTTATCCGGCCTCGGCTCGACGGTCTCCCAGGTATCGGGCATCATCGACCGCCGGTACGGACAGGGAACCTCACATGACTTCACAGCACACGGCAGCGCTGGTCGCAGCGGCCCGCGCGGGCGATCCCCGCGCGCAGGACGAGCTGGTCAGCACCTACCTGCCGCTCGTCTACAACATCGTCGGACGTGCGCTGAACGGCTCCGTAGACGTGGACGACGTGGTGCAGGACACGATGCTGCGGGCGCTCGACGGGCTGGGCACCCTGCGCACCGACGACAGCTTCCGCTCCTGGCTCGTGGCGATCGCAATGAACCGGGTGCGGGCGTACTGGCAGGCCCGGCGCACCGCCCCCGGCGAGAGCGGCCTGGAGGCCGCCTGGGAGCTGGCCGACCCCGGCGCCGACTTCGTCGACCTGACGGTCGTACGGCTCCAGCTGGAGGGTCAGCGGCGGGAGACGGCCCGGGCGACCCGCTGGCTGGAGCCCGACGACCGGGCGCTGCTGTCGCTGTGGTGGCTGGAGTGCGCGGGCGAGCTGACGCGCGCCGAGGTCGCGGCCGCGCTGGAGCTGTCCCCGCAGCACACCGCGGTCCGGGTGCAGCGGATGAAGGCGCAGCTGGAGTCGGCGCGCGTGGTGGAACGGGCGCTGGAGGCGCAGCCGCCGTGCGAGGAGCTGCGGGCGCTGACGGCCGGCTGGGACGGCCACCCGTCGACGCTGTGGCGCAAGCGAATAGCCCGGCACGCGCGCGAGTGCATGCGGTGCGCGGGGCTGTGGAGCGGACTGCTCCCGGCGGAGGGGCTGCTCGCCGGGCTGGCCCTGGTTCCGGTCTCGCTGGCCCTGCTGGAGGGCATACGGTCGGCCGCCGCGGCCGGGGCGGTCCCGGCGGGTGCGGCGTACGCGGCGCAGGGCGGCGCGGGCTTCGCCGGCGGGGCCAACGGCG
>NZ_JBEZVK010000147.1:0-7014 GCF_040636955.1 Streptomyces sp. NPDC032472 | reverse complement strand
CGGTTCGGACCGTACCGGTCAGCGGCCGGGAGCCGTCCGGCGGCGTCGGGCGTAGAGCGCCGCACCGCCGGCCGCCGCCAGGGCGGCGGCCCCGGTGAGGGCGGCCGGCTGCCAGGACGCGCCGGCCGCCGGTACCGCGGAGGCGGCTGCGGACGCCGCCGCCGGCTTCTCCTGCTGCTCGTCCACCAGGCCGGGGTATCCGCCGGCGAGGCCCTTGCGGTCGTACTCGGAGCCGGGCAGCTTGTCGCCGTAGCGGGCCGACACCAGCTTCTGGTAGGCGGCGAGGGTGACGGAGCCCTTTCCGCCGAGGCCCGAGGTCGCCTCCTGGTTGAGCGGCTCGACCATGCCCTCGGCGGTGAGCCGGTACCAGGCGTGGATCTGCGGCTCGTTGAAGGTGCGGGCCTGCGGGGTGCCGCGCTCGGCGAGGCCGAGGTCGGTGTCCCCGTCGCGGATGCCGGCCAGCTGCCAGCCCTCGGCTCCGGCGCTCTGCGGGCTTCCGCTGGCCGGCGCGTTGGCGCTGCCCTTGGGCGCGAGCAGTACGGCGGCGGGACGGCCGTCGGAGGCCGTCACCCGGGAGGCCAGGTAGGAGAGCCGCAGGGCGGTCTGCGGGCTCGCCTGGGTCTTGCCGGACACGAACTCCGGGCTGATCTCGAACATCGGCACCGGGTCCTTGAGCTCGAACCGGGGCGGTGCGGCCGGGGCCGCGGGGGCGCTCCCGTTCTTGGGAGCGCCCACGGTGCCCCCGTCCGCGGCGGCGGCGCTGCCGGGCTGCCGGGTCGAGACGAGGAAGCGGGAGACGGTGTTGTGGACCTGGTCGCTGCGCAGGGTCTGCTGGGCGGACTGGTAGCCCGCGATGCCGTCGCCGCCTTCCGCGCCGTGCGCGGAAACGTTCCCGCAGAGAGCGGCGGCGAAGGCGGTGGTGGCGAGAACGGCTGTGCGGACGGCCGTGCGCTGCATGCGCCGCATGGTCTGCCTGGTCTGCATGGTCGGTCTTCTCCTCAGCCCTGGATGCCGATGCGGGAGTGGGTCCACTGGAACGAGTTGTTGTTCACGTAGGTGGAGTAGTCCCACCAGGTGTAGGTCTGGGTGGTCTGCCACGGGTCGCCGACGGCGATCATGTTGCTGGCGCTGTCGTAGCCGTAGATGACGTTCATGTGGCCGCCCCCGCTGCGCCAGCCGAAGCGGACCGCGAACGGCCGGCCCGCCGCGATCTCGGCCGTGGACTCGGCGAACGAGGCGTTGCGGTAGAGGCTGCGGCCGCTGCTGCCCAGTCCGACCCGGGCCAGGCCGCCCGCCATGTCCTCCAGCGTCGCGGGCTGGTTGTTGCAGTCCACCCAGCCGCTCTGGGCGGCCAGTTGGCAGAACTGCTCCTGAGTGACGTTCCTGCCCCAGTACTTGGCGATGGTCACGCCGGAGGCGTCCCAGCACCACTGGGTGCGGACCTGCTTCTGCATGTCGATGCTGAGCGACTTCGCGGTGACGGGACCGGGGTTTGGCTGGGTGGGCTTGGGGTCCGGTGTGGTGCCGCAGACGGGCAGGCGGGTGGTGTTCTCGCGGATGAACGCGTCGGCGATGTAGTACGAACCGGTGTAGATCCACCGCGGGTTGTTCTCCACGGTGTCCCCGTTGGTCCGGCAGGACATCTGGATCCTGTCGCCGACCTTCGAGGAACCGTTGATCCGGGCCGAGAGGGAGGGCTTGACCCGGTGGTTGATGCTGCTGTGGTTCCCCTGTCCGCCGATGACCGTGCCGGTGACCGTGTCGGCCTGGGCGAGGGCCCCGAAGCCGAACAGCAGACCACCGGAGAGTGCGGCGGTGGTGGCGGCTATGACGGCCTTCTTGCGGCGGGACATGCGTCGTTTGTGCATCGTGCTCCTTGGGCCGGGAAAGGCGAAGTCGCCCCCCGGCCATCCGGTCGTCCGCGGGCGCTATCGGCACCGCATTCCTTGAGTGGATTGGGTGCCGGGAATCTTGCCAGAGAGATCCCGGGATGTGGACGCGATGGCTCTACGCGCAAAGATGTCGCCCATTCAACCATCGTTTTTCGTTGAATTGACGATACGTCAACCCCTATAGGCAGAGGCTGAGTTGCTCGACCCATGAGAAATGGTCCAGGCCATTCAGAAGGTCGGGCGGAGCGTGGACTTTACGCAAACTTGACGCTTGGAAACGCGTTGTTGGACGGTGCGTCAAAAAGCCGAATAGCCCAGCGTGTATGCCGCGTGACTCTCCATCATTTTCCACCGCCGGAATCCCCCGCGTTTTTGTGCGGACCGGAGGGGGCGAGGGTCAGGGAGAGGTGCCGGTGAGGACGCCGATCTTGTCGAGGCGGTGTTCGGGGTTGTTCTGCGCGTCGCGCCAGTGGTTCCCCGCCGCGTCGTCCTCCGGGGTGAGACACGTGGTCACGGTGATCACCGCCCGGGTCGGCGCGGTGCCGGGCGAGCCGGGGACGGGGGCCCGCTGCGCGTTCATCGAGTCCTGGGACCGGAAGGAGGTCGTCCGGGTCGCGCTGATCCTGTACGTGTACGTCACGCCGCCGGCGGTCACCAGCACGGTGGCGCCCTCCCGCAGCGCGGGCAGCGCACGCAGCGGACCGCCCGCCGTGACGCGGTGCGCCGTGACGATGTAGTTGCCGACCTCGCCGGGCCCGACCCCGCCGCCGGGACCGTGCGGGCTCGCGGCCACACCCTGGTCCTGGATCACCGTGCCCGCCGCGTCATCGGGACTGCCCTGGTACGGAACCACCGGGAGCCCTGACACCCCGATGGAGGGGATCGACAGCTCGGCCGCCGCGACGCGGCCGCCGGCCCGGACCCCCGCCGCGGCCGGACCGGCTGCGGCAGCACCGGGCGCCGTCAGCGGGACGGCGAGGGCGGCGGCGGACACGGCGACCGTCAGGGTGTGGAGGCGACGCAAGGGGCGGTGGGGCATGGCGAATCCCGGGGGGAGGGGAAGGGGGGCAGGCCGGGCGCGCGGCTCGAAGCAGGCGCGACCGGCCCTTCCAGCCTGGCACCGGCTCTCCCTGAGGGCACGTCGGCCGCACCGCCCCGGCGGCATTGCGGGCAGACCGTACAGCGCACCGCAGCGCCCCGGCCCGCCCGGAGCGACCCGGAGCTGTCCACCGCGGGCGACACCGGGGGAGACACCGTAGGGAGACGGTCGCCGTACGCACGGTTCCCGGGCCGCGGCGCGCCGTCGGCTGCCCGACGGCCGCCAGGATGCGGCCCCGGCGCAGCAGGGAGCATCCTGGCTGTGTGGCCGGGAGAGCGGTGCGACCTGGCGCGGGCGCCGGCGGACGGGTTCCGTACGCGTCGGCCGTCGACCGTGCCCGCCTGGAGGCGGGCGTACGGCGCCACCCTCCTCGGCTCCGTTCCGGCTGTGCGCACCCCGGCGGCGCCGGGGCCGCGCGCAACGTACGCGCATCGGCGCGCGCAGCGCATGGGGAAGAGGTGTCATGAGCGAGATGTGCCATGGGCGAGATCCCCGGCTTCGATGAACTCCAGGACCCCCTCGACGCCTCCCGCGTGGCCGTGGTGGTCCTCGACGGTGACAGCCGGGTGATCGGCTGGAGCCCGGCGGCCGCGGAGCTGCTCGGGTACCCGGCGCCGGAGGTGCTGGGCCGGGAGTTCGCCGACCTGGTGACCGGTGCCGCGGCGCCCGAACTCCAGCCGGGACTGCGGCGGGTGCTCCGGCTGCGCCACCGGGACGGGCGCGCCGTGAAGGCGGCGATCGCCGTCCACACCCTGGCCCCCGGCGGCACGGAGCCCGGCGGGGACGGCGGGGCCGACCCGAGCGGCGCCGCCGGGCCGCGGCCCGCGCGCCTGCTCGCCATGGCCGACGCCGACGTGACCGAGCAGTGGAACGCCCTGCAGTCGATGCTGCGCGGGCTGGCCACCCAGTCGCCGGTCGGACTGGCCCTCTACGACACCCGGCTGCGCGTCGTCTGGACGAACGCCGCCCTCTACAAGGAGATGGGGCCCGCCCAGTACGCCGGCGTGGGCCCCGACGACATGGTCACGCACGGCGTGATCGTTTCTCCCGGCATGCCCGACACCCTGGAGGAGGTCATGGGCGAGGTGCTGGCCACCGGCGAGCCCGTGATCGAGCTGCACTACCGGGGCCGGCCGCCCTCCGCTCCCGACCGCGACCACGTCTGGTCGTGCTCGTACTACCGGTTGGAGGACCTGTCCGGCACACCGCTGGGCGTGTGCGAGGAGACGTTCGACATCACCGAGCGCTACCTCGCCCAGCAGCGCCTGGACCTGCTGGTCCGGGCCGCCAGGAGCGTGGGTACCACCCTCGACATGGGCCGCACGGCCCGCGAGTTCGCCGCCGTGACGACGCCGTGGTTCGCCGACCGGGTCACGGTGGACCTGCTGGAGACGGAGTCGAACGGCGATCGGCACCGCTCGGATGCCGAGGCCGCCCCCCGGATGGTCCGGGTGTGGCCACCTGCGGAGCCCCCCGGCGCACGCCCCGCCGCCCCCGCCGTTCCCGCCATTCCTGCCGTTCCTGCCGTCCGCCCGGTGCGCGAGCCGGGTCTGCTGGCGGTACCGCTGCGCACCAAGGGGACCGATCTGGGCGTCGTGTCCTTCGCATGGGACCACCGCACCAAGCCCTTCGACGCCGGCGAGCTGGCCGTGGCCGACGAACTCGCGGCCCGGCTCGCGGTGTGCGTGGACAACGCCCGCCGCTACGCCCGCGAACACGCCACCGCCCTGGTGCTCCAGCGCAGCCTGCTGCCGCGGCTGCTGCCCCAACTCTCCGCCGTGGAACTGGCGTACCGCTACCTTCCCGCCGACAGCCGGGCCGGGGTGGGCGGCGACTGGTTCGACGTCATCGCCCTGTCCGGGGCCCGGGTGGGACTGGTCGTCGGGGACGTGGTCGGGCACGGCCTGGGCGCCGCCGCGACCATGGGCCGGCTGCGCACCAGCGTGCGCGTGCTGGCCCGGATGGATCTCGCCCCCGACGAGCTCCTCGCCCGCCTCGACGACCTCGTCACCCAGGGCGCCGACGAACGCGCCGCGGTCCACGCCGAGGGGGAGGAGCTCTCGGAGGACGAGGCCCTCGGCGTCACCTGCCTCTACGCCGCGTACGACCCCGTGTCCGGGACGTGCACGATGGCGCGGGCCGGGCATCCGCTGCCCGCCGTCGTCGATCCGGACGAGGGCACGGTCACCTTCCCCGAGCTGCCGTCCGGACCGCCGCTGGGCCTGGGCGGCCTGCCCTTCGAGTCCGTGGAGCTGACCCTCCCCCCGGGGAGCCTGCTCGCCCTCTTCACCGACGGGCTCGTACGGGGCCGCGGCCGCGACCTCGACGATCAACTGGGCGTCCTGAGCGGGGTCCTGAGCCGGCCGGACCGGCCCCTGGACGACCTGTGCGACGAGGCCGTCGGCACGCTGCTGCCCGCACCGACCGAGGACGACGCGGCGCTGCTGCTGGTACGCACCCGACTGCTCGGCGAGCACCAGGTCGCCGTGTGGGACGTGAGCAGCGACCTGCAGGCCGTCGGCCGGGCTCGGGCCGCGGCGGCCGCGCAGCTGCGCGAGTGGGGCCTCGAGGACCTGGTCTTCACCGCGGAACTCGTGGTGAGCGAGCTGGTCACCAACGCCATCCGGTACGCCGGGGACGGCCCCGTCCGGCTGCGCCTGATCCGCGACCAGACGCTGATCTGCGAGGTGTCCGACAGCGGCCACACCTCGCCGCACCTGCGGCACGCCGCCAACGACGACGAGGGCGGCCGCGGCCTGTTCATCGTGGCGCAGACGGCCCACCAGTGGGGCACCCGCTACACGGCCACCGGCAAGATCATCTGGGCGGAGCAGGCCCTGCCCGCGGCGAACCGGCCGCCCGACGCCGAGGACCCTGCGGCGTAGCGCCGTCGGCCCCGGCGGCCCGGCTCAGGAGCTCTCCGGGGCAGCGGCCGTGCCCTGGCGGCCGAGCGGCAGCAGGTACTGGACCGGCTCGTCGAGGTCGTCCAGCCCCAGCAGCTCGTGCGCCAGGTCGTCGTGCAGGCCGCCGAGCGGGATGGTGCCCAGCCCGTACGCGCCCGCCGTGAGCTGGAGCGTCTGCGTCAGGTGCCCGGCCTCCAGCAGGCCCAGCCGCAGCGCCCGCAGCCCGTAGCGGCGGCGCAGCAGCCCCAGGTCCAGGTGGACTGCCAGGACGGCCGGCGCCTCGTCGATCCCGACCGCGTCGGGATCCTCCGCCGGGCGCGAGAGGTACGAGGACAGCGCCTTGAGCGCGGCGAGCTCCGGAGCGGGCCCCAGCGGCACCAGCGACCGCCGCTCCGGCAGGCAGTGGTAGGTGCCCGCGGGCAGTCCCGCCACGGCGAGCGCCAGCAGCCGCACCCGCACGCTGTACAGGGCCCCCGCGCTCGGGTACGGGCGGTGGCCGAGCGTGCGCTCCGTCCCGTCGGCCGGCGGCTGCCGGGACCCGGCTCCCGGCGCGAGGGCGTGCCACAGCACCCCGCCCAGCTCCTGCGCGGTGAGCGGCCCCCGCAGCGCGCCGCGCGCCGAGCGGCGGCGCTGCAGCGCCTCGCCGAGCGACAGCTCGGGCAACGGCGCTGCGGGCAGCGGGCGTTCGCCGCCCGGACGGTGGCCGGCCGGCTCCACGGGCCGGGCGACGGCGCGTACGGCGGTGTCCTCGGCCCGGCCGATCTGGAACTTGCTCCGCTCCAGGTACCGGTAGTCGGCCGCACCGGGCCCGGACTCGAAGAAGCCGCCTCCGTCCCCGGTCTCCAGCAGGGCCCGGCCCGCGAGCCGGCACACCGCCCGCTCCTCGTCCGGCGTCACGCCCAACCGGTTGAACAGCATGTGGAGTTGGGACGCCCACACCCACAGCCGGCGGTCCAGCCGCTCCGGCTCCTCCGGCCGGTCGGCGGGCACGGCGGCCCGTATCCGCGCGTCGGCGGCCCGCACCTCGCCGTGCCGGCCGGCCCGGGTGCCGGGGGCGGCGGTGAGGGCGGCGGCGACGCGACCCAGCTCCGCGCCGAGACCGGCCGAGAAGATCGGGGGT
>NZ_JBEZVK010000146.1:0-7128 GCF_040636955.1 Streptomyces sp. NPDC032472 | reverse complement strand
GCCCGGGGGGCCCCGCGACCCGGCCGTGATCGGTTTGGAGCTGGAGCAGGTGGCCCGCTTGTGCCACTGCGCGGGCGGCGGGTGCTGGGGGCGGCGGCCCGCCCCCTGCACCCGGCCGTTGCAGCACTAGCAGCCCGGGGCGCCCGTGCCGCCCTTCTGCGGGAGGCTCAGGTTGGGTGCGGAGCTCGGCCAGGCCAGTGACACGGTCTTCGTCGTCCCGTCCGGGTTGAGCTGCACGATCGGGGCCGGCTTGCCGACCGGGTTGCCGTCGCTGCCGAACGAGAGCCAGCCGCTGGCCCCCGGCAGCATCTGCGCGCAGTAGAACTGGTGCAGGATGCCCGTCTCCAGGCCCGGGTTCTTCAGGCCCGCCCCGTCGCGCCGGGCGGCGCTGATCGCGGCGACGGCGGCGTCGTGCGTCAGCATCGCCTGCCCGCTGGCGAGGTCGGCCGGGTCGAAGGCGAGCGGCGGCAGCGCGCCCTCGGTGGTGGCCAGCGGCTGCTTGGTGCACGGGTCGGGCCGCCCGGTGAACGCCGACCAGAACTGGTCGTAGTTGCGCTTGGCGTCCGATCCGGGGCACTCGGTCCCCCACTCGTCCGGGCTGGCCAGCGCCGTGTACGCCACCGTCACCCGGCCCGAGGCGACCCCCTTGAGCACCGCGTCGTCGCGGATGGCCTCCGAAGCGTCGTCGCCCACCAGGATGTGCAGCTGAGCGATGCCGCACGGTGCGCCCTGCACCCAGTTCTGCACGAAGGCACCCAGGTCGCGGCCGCGCCCGGCGAAGTAGACGACGGACGGGGCGGCCTGGCACAGGTTGGCGTGCATCAGGTCGAACTGCTGCACCAGATAGTCCTGTCGGCCCGCGCCGGCCGTGAGGGAGCGGGGTGAGGTGTACGGCAGCACGGTCACCGTGCGGTCCGGCGCCTGGAAGCGGGTCTTGGCCTCCGCGGCGAGGGTGGCGGTGTAGTCGTCGTCGGCGACGCTGTCCGCGACGACGGCCATCGAGGTGACGGCCGGGCGCATCCCCGCCACGTACTGGCTCGCCGCGATCACCGAGTCGGTGTTGGTCGGCGAGACGCGGAACATGTCGGGGATCAGCTTCCTGCCCGACGGGTCGGCCGGGTCCAGGTTCATCGAGTTGCCGGTGACGGTCGAGCCGATGACGGGGATGTGCAGCCGGGAGGAGACGGCCGCGGCGGCCTGGCGGGTCTGCTCGGTGCTCTGGCCGAGACCGACGACCGCGGAGATGTGCTCGGCGTCGGCGTGCTTCTGGATGCTGTCGACCGCCTGCTGCCAGGAGGCGTACTGGCTGCCCATGTTGGCGAGGTACAGCTTGACGCCCGGCCTGCTGCCGTACGCGGCCGTGTTGTTGGCCCGCCAGACGGCCGTCACCGCGCCCTCGACGTTGTGGTACAGCGACTCGTAGGTCAGCGTGTCCACGTCGTTGACGGGCGAGAGGTTCAGCAGCAGGACCACGGACGTGGACTCGCCCTTCACCGCGTCGTTGGAGGCGCGGACCGTCTCCTCCAGCTTGCGCATGCGGGCCGGCTCGCCCTTGGTGAAGGCGGTGCTCTCCAGGTTCACCCCCACGCACTGCAGGGGCGAGCCGGTGGCGGTCATCCCCTTCCCGCAGGACAGTTCGGGCCGGACGAAGAACTTGTAGACCCGGATGCCGCCCAGTACGACACCGGCCAGGAGGATGACGAGGACGGTCAGGGACGCCGCCGGATGGCGGCGCCACCGGGCGAAGCGGGGAACGTGGACACCTGCGGACATGAGGACTCCTAGCGGTGCGCCCGGCCTCGCCGGACACGGGGCGCGGAAAGGGTCAGGCGAAGGGTCGGGCGAACGGTCAGGCGAAGAGGGCACCCGCCTGCTGGAGGGCGCTGACGTCGAGCAGACGGGAGTTGTGCGAGAGGCGGTCGAAGCACTCTTCGATCTGGCCGTCCCACCGCCGGTTGTGCTCGGTCAGCGGATCGCTGTACAGCCAGAGCAGGGCCAGGAGTTTGGCGGTGGTGACCGCGACGACGTCCCGGCCCTCCTCCTCGATCCCGTCGAGGAGGAGGGCGTACGCCTCCGGGGCGGACTGCCGGTGCACCAGGCGGCACGGGGCGGAGGCCAGGTAGTCCAGGAGGCGGACCCAGGCGCGGTGGTCCCGGTCGAACCGGTCGGCCAGCGCCCCCGCGACGGGGGCGAAGTGGCCGAGGGAGAGCTCGTAGAACAGCTGCTGCTCGTCGCGGGCGACGATGGAGCCGCGGTGGGCGTCCGTCAGGGAGAGCAGGGCCCGGGCCTGGCCGGTGAAGACCGCGCGCCACGGGTCGGGCGGCGCGTCCTCGGAGGGGCCGGCCGGGGCGGCGGTCGCCGCGGAGAGGGCGGTGAGTGCGCAGCGGCTGAGCCAGGGGTGGAGCACGGGCGGTCTGTCGGTGTCGCCCCAGCCGACCTCCCGGATGCGGGAGGGGCGGTGGAAGAAGGTGCTGACCCACAGGTTGCGGCGCAGCAGTTCCAGGCTGCGCGGCAGGTCGGCTATGCCGGGCGGCACCCGGGGGTCGTCGGCGGTGCGCATGTCGGCCAGGTAGGCCGCGGCCAGGACCACCGGCGGCGGGGCGGCCCACTGCCGGCCGGGGACGCCGAGCCCCTCGGGCAGGCTGGTCTCCAGGGCGCGGGACCACAGGGGTCTTCCGCCCGGGTCGACGGCGGCGGGCAGGGGTCTGTCCCGTTCGGCGGCGTCCTGGTCGGGCGGTGTGTTCTCGCGCTGGTCCTGGAGGGTGAGGGCGGCGCCCCAGTGGCCGCCGGTGAGGGCGTGGGCTACGGAGGCGGGCAGGGGTCCGGCCAGCGGGGCGCCGTCGCCCGTGACCTCCGCGACGCGCTCCTCGGACATCGGGTCGAGCCACACCGGGTACCAGTAGTGCGCCGGGGAGGCCGGGTCCGGTCCGGCGGCGGCGCCCGCTCCCCCGGCCGTGCCCGCTCCCGCCCGGGCGCCGGACTCGTCCTGGCGGGTCCACGCCGCACGGGTGGCCCGGGACAGCAGGGGTATGCGGCGCTGCGGGGTCTCGGGCAGCGGGGTGGTCCGCCACGGCTCGCACCAGCGGCTGGTCCACTCCGGCTGCCACTGGTCGCAGGCGGCCAGGACGACGAGGGGATCGGCAGCGGCCGTCCCGCCCGGCCCGTTCTGCTCGTTGCGGATGCGGGCGGCGACGAGCGCGGAGAGGAACCGGCGGCCGGCCGGGGTCTGCGCGCCGTCGACGAGGAGGACCCAGGCGTGGCCGTGCCGGCCGCGGGCGGCCTCGGCCGCGGGTATCTCGCACGAGCAGGCCGAGCGCAGCGCCGGATGCCGCTCCGCCTGGTCCTTGACGTCGGCGAGGAAGGCCGACAGCAGCGGCGCGACCGCTGCCGTCCGCGAGGCGGAGCTGAGCCGGATCAGCGCGTCCAGGGAACCCGCCGCCTCCGCCTCGGGTATGCCGACGTGCCAGCGCAGCGCGTCGCGCAGGCCCCACCGGGCGGTGCTCTGGAGCAGCGATCCGATCACCGGCCGGGCACTGTCGCGTACCGCGGAGACCACCTCGCGCGGGCCCTGCACCAGCGGACTGAGCGCGCCCGTGGCCACGACGTCCATCGTGGCGTCGACCGCCTCCTCCACCCGGGAGGCGAACCGGCCGCGGCGGGTGTTGCGCGTGTACTGCTGGATCAGGCCGCGGATCTGGTCGGTGGCGCGGGCCCGGTCCGACTCCAGGTTCTCGTTGAGGGCCAGCAGCCCGAGCGCGAAGCGGTGGAAGACCGGGCTGCGGCGTAACGTGTCCCAGCCGCGCATCATCTGGAAGGCCACCAGGGCCGCCGCGGACACCGGGTCGAGCGGTGTCTCGTGGAAGTCGAGGTACGCGTGCACCACCGTCGAGCCGCACCCCTGCGACAGCGAGCGCAGCATGCTGGACTTGCCCGAGCGGCGCGGCCCGAGCAGCGCCACCACGGGCTGCCGCTGGTCCGGAAACCGCCAGATCATGTGCCGCAGAAAAGCGTCGGCCCCCTCCACACGGCCGAGCTCCGCCGCCCCGGTCCCCATATCCGCCCCCCGACTGATTCATGAGACGCACGCGTCGACGACACGGAAGGTAACACCGCAAGGACGAGGAGCGACGGCAATTGCCGCGGATCCCTGCCGCCTCCGGCCTCCTACGGATCTCCCGGCGCCCCCTGCCGATCTTCAGCGGATATTCTGCAACCGCGCCGGCCGCGGCGGAACGCGCCGGCAGGCAGACGAGACACCCGATGTGACGTGCCGGGCCGCCGAGCGCGGCAGGAGATGGAGCCCCGATGGACGTGCAGCACTTCGAGCGGATCACCGCCTTCATCGAGGCGCGGCTCACCCCGCTGTTCGAGGAGTCGACGGGCAGCGAGCGCGGCTTCGCGATGGACGACACCTCGCGCGCGCTGCGCGCCCTGCGCAACGCGGTGCTGGAGGCCTCGGCGGTCAAGGGCCTGATCGAGAAGCGGGCGACGGCGGACGCGGCGCTGCGCCGGGTCATCGACCAGTCCGTGGAACACCACTGGGACGTCCTGCGCGGCATCGCCCGGCAGTGGGAGGACCACGGCGACTTCCGGCGCGAGTTCAAGCGGCACGCCTGGGAGCTCGACGCGGCCCTGGTCGCCGCCCCCGCGGCCGCGGAGGGCTGATCCGGCGGTCGTGCCGGCACCCCGGAGTGACAATGGGGTGTGAACCGGCCTGCGGGCCGGCGGGCCGGCGGGAGTAGGCGATGAACGGCTCGGTCCCCATCGGACGTGTTGTGGGCGTGCCGCTGCGGATGCACTGGAGCGTGCCGCTGCTGGTGGTGCTGTTCGGCTACGGGCTCGGCCGCCAGACCCTGCCCGTGTGGACCCCGGGGCGCTCCCTTGCCGTGTACACCACCGCCGCGGCCGTGGGCGCCCTGCTGCTGCTCGGCAGCCTGCTGCTGCACGAGGCGGCGCACGCCGCGACGGCCCTCAGGAAGGACATCTCCGTCCAGGACGTCACCCTGTGGGCGCTCGGCGGGATGACGCGGATGGGCCGGCCGCGCAGCGCCGCGGTGGCGTTCGCCGTCGCGGTCAGCGGGCCGCTCACCAGCCTCGTGATCGGCGGCGCGGCACTCGGTGCGGGCCTCGGACTGAGCCGGCTGTCCGGCTGGGCGGCGGTGCCCGCGGCCGTCCTGGTGTGGCTGGGCTGGACGAACCTCTTCCTCGCGGTGTTCAACCTGCTGCCGGCCGCCCCCCTCGACGGCGGGCGCGTACTCCAGGCCCTGCTGTGGTGGCGCACCGGGGACCGGGAGCGGGCCGAGCGGGCCGCCGCGCGCAGCGGGCAGGCGGTCGGCATGCTGCTGGCGGCCGCCGGATGGTTCGCCTTCCTGCGCGGGAAGCCGGACGGGCTGTGGCTGGTGTTCGTCGGCCTGTTCATGGCGGTCGTCGCGGCCGCCGAGCGCCGTACGGCCGAGGTCCGCACCGCCCTGGAGGGCGTACGGGCCCGCGATGCGATGTCCGGGCCCGTCGCCACCGGCCCCGACTGGCTGGACCTCCCGCGGTTCATCGGGGAGGTGGCCGCGGAATCCCGGCACTCCCTGGTGCCGCTGCTGGACTTCGACGGCCGCCCGAGCGGGGTCCTGGACGTGCGCAGGCTGGCCTCGGTCCCGGCGGCGCAGCGGGAGGGGCTGCGGGCCCGCGACGTGGCCGTCCCGCTGGAGCGGTGCGTGGTGGCCGCGCCGGGCGATCCGCTGGCCGAGGTGCTGGAGGGGCTGCGGCCGGGGAGGTCCCTGCCGGTGCTGGTGGTGGACGCGGACCGGCTGGTCGGGATCGTCACGGCCTCGGACATCGCCCGGCTGGTACGGCGGCACGCGCTGGGCGGGGGCGGCGGGCCGCCGGGGGCGGGACAATAGGGGTGCGATGCCGTACATAGCCGTGAGCGCCCTGAGCCATGCCGGGCTGATACGCGACCACAACGAGGACAGCCTCGTCGTCGGACCGTGGACCCTGTGCGCCACCGTCACCCGCAACCCCCAGACGTTCGTCTTCCCGCTCGGCGACCCCCTCGTCGTCGCGGTCGCCGACGGGATCGGCGGGCAGCCGGCGGGCGAGGTGGCCAGCGCGCTCGTCGTACGCCAACTCTCGGCGCTCGGGCCCGCCCTGGACAGCGAGGGGGCCGTGCGGGAGGCGCTCAGCCTGTGCGACCAGGCCCTGTACGCGGCCGCCGACAGCGATCCGGGGCTGACCGCCATGGGGACCACGGTCGCGGGGACCGTGGTGCTGGAGGAGTCGCTGATCTCGTTCAACGTCGGCGACAGCCGGGTGCTCGACGCCACGCGGGAGGAGCTGCGGCAGGTCAGCGTGGACGACAACCCGCCGCTGGCTCCCGGTCAGCGGACCACGTCCCTGCTCACCCAGGCCATCGGCGGCGGCCGCCGGAGCGCCGGGATCACCCCGCACGTGTCGACCGAGCCGATCGGGGCGGGGGCCCGCTACCTGATCTGCTCGGACGGCCTCACGGACCCCGTCCCGAACGACGAACTGGACGAGCTTCTACGCGTCCACGACGACGGCAAGGCCGCCTTCGAGCTGTGGCGCGCCGCCATCGAAGCGGGCGGCCCGGACAACATCACCCTCGCCCTGATCCGCATCGGCGCCTAACCCCGCCGACCTCCGCATCCGGGGTCCGGCCAATCCGGCCTCGCCGGCGTGTGAGGCGCGGGGTTTGGGGCGGCGCCCAGCAACCCAACCGCCACCTTCGAAGCCGAGGGTCACCCACCCAGCCCCGACGGCGCTTGACGCGCGGGGTCTGGGGCGGCGCCCAGCAACCCAACCGCCACCTTCGAAGCCGAGGGTCGCCCATCTCAGCCTCGCCGGCGTTTGAGGCGCGGGGTTTGGGGCGGCGCCCCAAGGAACCCGGCTCCGCCGGGCACCGGGCTCCGCCCGGACCCTCCCCCGGACTTCGTCCGGGGGACCCCCACTCAACGCCGGCGAGGCTGGATTTGCCGGACCCCCGGCCAATGCGTCGGCGAAGCCGGGAAGGCAAGGCCCAGGCGTCACGAGTCGGCGGAGCCGGCTGGGCTTCTGGGGCACTGCCCCAGACCCCGCGCCTCAAACGCCGGCGGGGCTGGAAGGTGTCGGCGGGGC
>NZ_JBEZVK010000145.1:0-7142 GCF_040636955.1 Streptomyces sp. NPDC032472 | reverse complement strand
GGCGGCGGGACCGGGGGCTGGGCCGCCGCGGCGGTGGCCGTCGCCGGGGCAGCGGCCGCCGTCGCCGCGGCCTTGCGGGCCGCCTTCAGTGCGGCGCGGGCCCGCTCGCGCTGTTCGCGCTCGCGGCGTTCGCGCTCCTTCTTCTCCGCCTTCTCGGCCGCCTTTTCGGCGGCGGCCTTGGCCATGGCCTCCTTGGCGTCCGCCAGCGATATCTGCCGGGTCTCCTCGACCGCGGAGGTCAGGCCCGCGGCGGCGGGCGCCGGCTCGGGGGCGTTGACGACGGCCGTCAGCATCGCCCGCGCGCGGGGCTCGTCGAGGCGGCGGGCCGGGTCCTTGGCGAGCAGGCCGTAGATGACATCGGTGAGCGGGCCGGCGTTCTTGGGCGGGTCCACCTGCTCGGTCATCACCGCCGTGAGGGTGGCGAGGGCGGAGCCCTTGTCGTACGGGGGCACGCCCTCGACGGCGGCGTACAGCAGGCCGCCGAGGGACCACATGTCGGCCGGCGGGCCGGGCTTCTGGCCGCGGGCGCGCTCGGGCGAGATGTACGAGGGCGCGCCGACGAGCATGCCGGTGGAGGTGATGGAGGGGTCGCCCTCCACCTGCGCGATGCCGAAGTCGGTGAGGACGACGCGGCCGTTGGCGGCGATGAGCACGTTGGACGGCTTCACGTCGCGGTGCAGGATGCCCTGGTTGTGGGCTGCGCGCAGCACGTCGAGGACGGCGAGGCCGACCTCGGCGGCGCGGTGGGGCGTCAGGGGACCCTGGTCGCGGATGAACTCGGCGAGGGAGGGGCCCTCGATGAGCTCCATGACGATCCAGGGGCGGCCGTCCTCGTCGACGACGTCGAAGACGGTGACGGCGCCGCCGCTTCGGATGCGGGCGATGGCCTTGGCCTCGCGGAGGGTGCGGGTGATGAGGCGGCGCTTCTCGTCCTCGTCGACGCCGTTGCCGAAGCGGAGTTCCTTGACGGCGACGGTGCGGCCGAGGGTTTCGTCCTCGGCGCGCCAGACGGTGCCCATGCCGCCCTTGCCGAGCACTTCGCCGAGGCGGTAGCGGCCCGCGAGCAGCCGGCCCTCCGTGCCGGCGTCCGCGGCGGCCTTGGCGGCCGCGGCCTTGACGGCTGCCGCCACGGCATCGGCCTTGTCGATCACGGGATTCCCGGACGTGGTCCGAACCGCCTCGGCCGCATCACCGGCCCCTCTGGACCCCGCCGCAGGCTTCGCCGACCCCGCGCCCGACACCGGCGCCGGCTTGGCGGGCGCCGACGCAGCAGCGCCCTTCGACAGGCCGGGCTTCGCCGACGCCTCGGCAGACGCGTCCGCGGACCCGGCGTCAGCCGACGCAGCCGCCCGCTTCGCGAAGTCCGGCTTCGGCGGTGCCGCGGCGGGCGCCGGCTCGGGGTCGGCGGAGCCGGCCTCCGGCTTCGCACGGTCCGCCGGGGCGGGGGCCGGCTTCGAGAGGTTCGGCTTCGGCTGAGTGGTGTCGGTTGTGGGACGGGGGTTCGGAACGGTCGAGGGCGTGGCGGTGGTGGCTTCGGCGGCCGGGGTCGCCCCGGCCGCCCCCGGCTTCGCCCGGTCCTGCTTCGCCGCAGGCGAATCGGTGTGCTCCGGCTTCGACATGCGTCCCCTCTGCGATCGTGCCGCCTGCTCCGGCTGCCCCGGCATCCGCCGGGATGCCCGGTGGCCCGCCCCGGGAGAACCCGCGCGATAACCCGCCCCGGCAGAACCCTTATTGTTCCTCACTCCGCAACGGACGGGAGCCCCGGGTCCGCGGTTCCCCCCTCTGTATCCCGGAGTTACAACGGAACGATGTCGGGCGCCCCCAGCCGGGCCGCGTCGGCCGTCTGGTCGTCGGGCTGGCGCTGGGATTCCCGTTCCGCCTGCACCCGCTTCTCGTAGTGCTCGACCTCCTTCTCGATCTGCTGCTCGTCCCACCCCAGCACCGGAGCCATCAGCTCCGCACACTCCCGCGCCGACCGCGTCCCGCGGTCGAAGGTCTCGATGGAGATCCGCGTCCGCCGCGTCAGCACGTCGTCCAGGTGCCGCGCCCCCTCGTGCGAGGCCGCGTACGCCACCTCGGCCCGCAGGTAGTCCTCCGCCCCGCCCAGCGGGGCGCCCAGCGAGCGGTCGGCCGCGACGAGGTCGAGGAGTTCGTCCGTCAGCGACCCGTACCGGTTCAACAGGTGCTCCACCCGCGCCACGTGAAGACCCGTCCGGGCGGCGATCCGGGCCCGCCCGTTCCACAGGGCCTTGTACCCCTCGGCCCCCACCAGCGGAACCTCCTCCGTCACGCAGTCCGCGACCCGCATGTCCAGCCCGTGCACCGCCTTGTCGACGGCGTCCTTCGCCATCACCCGGTAGGTGGTGTACTTGCCGCCCGCCACGACCACCAGCCCCGGCACCGGATGGGCCACCGTGTGCTCGCGCGAGAGCTTGCTCGTCGCATCCGACTCCCCGGCCAGCAGCGGCCGCAGGCCCGCGTACACCCCCTGCACGTCGTCCCGGGTCAGCGGCACCGCCAGCACAGAGTTCACGTGCTCCAGCAGGTAGTCGATGTCGGCGCTGGAGGCCGCCGGGTGGGCCTTGTCGAGGTCCCAGTCGGTGTCCGTGGTCCCCACGATCCAGTGCCGGCCCCACGGGATGACGAACAGCACCGACTTCTCGGTGCGCAGGATCAGCCCGGTGCTCGAATGGATGCGGTCCTTGGGGACGACCAGGTGGATGCCCTTGGAGGCCCGGACGTGGAACTGCCCGCGCTCCCCGATGAGGGCCTGCGTGTCGTCCGTCCACACCCCGGTCGCATTGACCACCTGCCGGGCGCGGATCTCGTACTCCGTGCCGCCCTCCACGTCCTGCACCCGCGCGCCGACGACCCGTTCGCCCTCGCGCAGGAAGCCGACGACCCTCGCCCGGTTGGCGCAGTGCGCCCCGTACGCGGCGGCCGTGCGGACGAGCGTGGTGACGTAGCGCGCGTCGTCCATCTGGGCGTCGTAGTACTGCAGGGCTCCGACGAGGGCGTCCTTGCGCAGGGCCGGTGCCACGCGCAGGGCGCGCCGGCGCGACAGGTGTCGGTGGACCGGCAGACCGCGCCCGTGCCCGCTGGAGACGGACATCGCGTCGTACAGGGCGACGCCCGATCCGGCGTAGAGCCGCTCCCAGCCCTTGTGCTGGAGCGGGTAGAGGAAGGGCACGGGCTTGACCAGGTGCGGGGCGAGCCGCTCCAGCAGCAGGCCGCGCTCCTTCAGCGCCTCGCGGACGAGGGCGAAGTCGAGCATCTCCAGGTACCGCAGGCCGCCGTGGATCAGCTTGCTGGACCGGCTGGAGGTGCCGGAGGCCCAGTCCCTCGCCTCGACGAGCCCGGTGGCCAGGCCCCTGGTCGCGGCGTCGAGGGCGGTGCCCGCGCCGACGACGCCCGCGCCGACCACCAGCACGTCCAGTTCCCGCTCGGCCATCCGGGTGAGCGCCTCCGCGCGCTGCGCCGGCCCCAGTGTCGCTGTCCTCACGGCTGCCTCCCGTCGGTGCGGGCCGTCCCCGCTCGGTGCGGGCTCGGTCCTGCTCGTGTGCGGGCCGTCCCCGCTCGGTGTGCGGGCCGCACCTGCGCGGCGCAGGTGATCCCGCTCACATCCCCCGTCCTCGATTCTGACCCGGAGCACCCGCATCAGCCACCGCCTGTGGACAACACAACGCGACCATCACCCCGTAATACGACAGATCGGTCATATATACGCCTAGTCTGACATCGTGCCAGCCGATTCGACCCCAGCGGTCCACAGGACTTGCGCACGCAGCCCCCTCATGCATGCCAGGGAAGGGACGGCCTCCATGCCCGCAGACCTCGCCGTCATCGGACTCGGTCACCTCGGCCTCCCGCTGGCCCAGGCCGCCGTCGCCGCCGGAATCGAGACGGTCGGCTACGACAGCGGCCCGGCCACCGACTCCACCCTCACCGCCGCCGAGGTCCGCCGCATGTCGGCCGCCGGCTTCCGGATCGCCACCAACCCCGCTGAGCTCGGCCGCGTCCGCACCGCCGTCATCTGCGCCCCCACCCAGCTCGGCGCCGACCGCGCCCTGGACCTCTCCGCCGTCGGCGCCGCAGGACGCACCCTCGCCGCCCGGCTGCGCCCGCACACCACCGTCATCCTGGAGTCCGCCGCCCACCCCGGGGTCACCGAGGACTACCTCCGCCCGATCCTGGAGTCCGGCTCCGGGCTGCGCGCCGGCCGCGACTTCCACCTGGCCTACTCCCCCAGCCGCCACGACCCCGGCAACCGCACCCACACCATCGCCAACACCCCCAAGGTGATCGGCGGCCTCACCCCGGCCTGCACCGAGTCCGCGCACGCCTTCTACGCCCGCATCGCCGAGAAGGTGGTCCGCGCCCGCGGCCTGCGCGAGGCAGAGACCGTCCAGCTCCTGGAGACCAACTACCGGCACGTCAACATCGCCCTGATGAACGAGA
Source organism: Streptomyces sp. NPDC032472 (assembly GCF_040636955.1). Taxonomy (NCBI): domain Bacteria; kingdom Bacillati; phylum Actinomycetota; class Actinomycetes; order Kitasatosporales; family Streptomycetaceae; genus Streptomyces; species Streptomyces sp. NPDC032472. Next base: position 2,684 of record NZ_JBEZVK010000145.1, on the reverse strand, counting down.
TGGCCGTGCTCTGCCACGACCTCGGCGTCGACCTGTGGGACGTCATCCGCTGCGCCGAGACCAAGCCGTACGGCTTCCAGGCCTTCCGCCCCGGCCCCGGCGTCGGCGGCCACAGCGTGCCCCTGGACCCCAACTACCTCCCCCACACCACCCGCACCCCGGGCCACCCCCTGCGCATGGTGGGCCTGGCCCAGGAAATCAACAGCCGGATGCCCCAGTACGTCATCCAGCGCTGCGCCACCCTGCTGAACGAGCACGGCAAGTCCGCCCGCGGGGCCCGCGTCCTGCTCCTCGGGGTCACCTACAAACCGGACCTCGCCGACCAGGAGGGCTCCCCCGCCCGCGAGATCGCCAGCCGCCTCCTCGACCTCGGGGCACTGCTCAGCTACCACGACCCGTACGTCGCCGGCTGGCGGGTCCGCGACCAGCCGGTCCCCCGCGCCGAGTCCCTCTACGAGGCGGCCGCCACCGCCGACCTGACGATCCTGCTCCAGCACCACCGCACGTACGACCTCCAAGGGCTGGCGGTCAAAGCCCAGTTGCTCCTGGACACGCGCGGCGCGAGCCCGGCGGGGGCGGCCCACCGGCTCTGAGCCGCGGAAATCCCCGCTGCGGATGTCGCAGCGGACTGCTAGCCTGCGGCGACTTATCTCGCGCATACATCCCGTGAGCCCCGACCAGGGCACACGTGCGTCCGAATCCTGGGGGGGATTTCCCATGAGCCAGCAGTTCCAGCCGCCCGCGCCCGACTCCCTGACCCCGGCCGCGCCGGCCGCCCCGTACGCGTCCGGGCCCGCCCGCGGCGGCAACGTCGGCCTGGGCATCGTCGCGGGCGTGGTCGCCGCCCTCGTCGCGGCCGGCGTGTACGGCGCGATCATGAGCGCCATCGACCGCCAGATCGGCTACGCGGCGATCGGCGTCGGCGCCGTGATCGGCCTCGCCGCGGCCCGCGTCGGCGGCAGGAACATCGCCCTGCCCGTGGTCAGCGCCGTCCTCGCCCTCGGCGCCGTCTACCTGGGCCAGCTGGTCTACGTGGCACTGGAGCTCGCCGACTACGCCGGCATGGGCGTCGCGGACGTCGTCCTCGACAAGCCCGGCATCACCGGCATCGCCGACATCTGGAAGGAAGGCGCCGAGGCCATGGACTACGTCTTCCTCGCCATCGGCGGCGCGGTCGCCTTCAGCGCCGCCAAGCGCACCGGCGACTGACACCGGACGCGCCGAAGGGCCGGCTCCCCCGAGAACGGGGGAGCCGGCCCTTCGGTGTGCGGGTCAGCGGCTGTGCTGGGAGTCCGCGACGGTGACCTCGACCCGCTGGAACTCCTTGAGCTCGCTGTAGCCGGTGGTGGCCATCGAGCGGCGCAGGGCGCCGAACAGGTTCATCGAGCCGTCCGGGGTGTGCGACGGGCCGGTGAGGATCTCCTCGGTGGTGCCGACGGTGCCGAGGTCGACCTTCTTGCCGCGCGGCACGTCCTCGTGGACGGCCTCCATGCCCCAGTGGTGGCCCTTGCCGGGCGCGTCGGTGGCGCGGGCCAGCGGGGAGCCCATCATCACGGCGTCGGCACCGCAGGCGATGGCCTTGGGCAGGTCGCCGGACCAGCCCACGCCGCCGTCGGCGATGACGTGCACGTACCGGCCGCCGGACTCGTCCATGTAGTCGCGGCGGGCCGCGGCCACGTCGGCGACGGCGGTGGCCATCGGGACCTGGATGCCGAGCACGTTGCGCGTGGTGTGGGCCGCGCCGCCGCCGAAGCCGACGAGGACGCCCGCGGCGCCGGTGCGCATCAGGTGCAGGGCCGCGGTGTACGTGGCGCAGCCGCCGACGATGACCGGGACGTCGAGCTCGTAGATGAACTGCTTGAGGTTCAGCGGTTCGGCGGCGCCGGAGACGTGCTCGGCGGAGACGGTGGTGCCGCGGATGACGAAGATGTCGACCCCGGCGTCCACGACGGCCTTGGAGAACTGGGCGGTGCGCTGCGGGGAGAGCGCGGCGGCGGTGACCACGCCGGAGTCGCGCACCTCCTTGATGCGCTGGCCGATCAGGTCGGCCTGGATCGGGGCGGAGTAGATCTCCTGCAGGCGGCGGGTCGCGGCCTCCTCCGACAGCTCGGCGATCTCGTCGAGCAGCGGCTGCGGGTCCTCGTACCGGGTCCACAGGCCTTCGAGGTTCAGGACGCCGAGGCCGCCGAGCTCGCCGATGCGGATGGCGGTCTGCGGGGAGACGACGGAGTCCATGGGGGCGGCCAGGAACGGGAGCTCGAAGCGGTACGCGTCGATCTGCCAGGCGATGGAGACCTCCTTCGGGTCCCGGGTGCGCCGGCTCGGGACGATGGCGATGTCGTCGAACGCGTACGCCCTGCGGCCGCGCTTGCCGCGCCCGATCTCGATCTCAGTCACGTGTGGTGGCCTTTCCTCTGGGTCTGCCCGTCCAGTATCCCCGAAGGGCGGGCCCGCGCGTTTCCGTGCCCGCCGTCCGGACACCGGTCCGCTGCGCTCTGCCGCTGCGCGGGGCCTTTTCCACACCCTGCCCCTTCCCGCTGTGTCCGATAGCGGCTTCGCCGCGGGCGGGTCCTGCGCCACGGGCCCCGCCCGCCTCAATCGCCGGCGGGGCTCAAAGATCGGGGCTCCGCCCCGGACCCCGCGCCTCAAACGCCGGCGGGGCGGGGGAGGGGCGCCCCCCCGCC
>NZ_JBEZVK010000144.1:4069-7215 GCF_040636955.1 Streptomyces sp. NPDC032472 | reverse complement strand
GCCGACGACGTCCGCGGGAACGCTCGCCCCGGCACCTGCACCGAGGAAGGCCACGAACTCCCGCGCCCCGGGAACCCGAACCGCTCCGAGCAGGCCCGCCCGACGGCCGCCGTCGGTCGCGGCTTGGCGTTCAGGGATGCCGGGTCAGCCGAACCAGACGACGAGGCGGACGCCGTCGTCGCCGTGCAGGCCGGCGAGCGTACGCATGACAGCCCAGACGGGGGCCCATGCGTCGTCGGGCACCGCCTCCTTGCGTCGGAGCCGTCCGATGCGGAAGAGGCGGTCGCCGTCGCGCCACTCGCTGCCCTCGGGGTGGAAGCGCCCGGCCCGGTGCAGGACCCGCGGGTCGTCGATGCCGGACAGCTCGGCGAAGCGGTCGAGGTTGCTGTTCAGGCCGTACAGCTCCCAGGCGCCGCCGGCGCCCCGGCGGTACTCGTGCACGCGCTCGTGGACCTCGGTCGTCGTCTGTTCCCAGTCGACCGCCTGCAGCTCCGCCCAGGTGATCCAGGACGCGCCGTACGCCCCGCCCCAGCCCCCGTAGGCGGCCACGGCCTCGGGGGACGCGTCCGGGGGCAGTCCGCGATCAGCGGCCAGAGGCTCGAAGGAGGCGTCCCGGACACCGAACAGGCAACCGAACGCAACGTAGGAACGCCCGTTGTACAGATGGTCCAGGTCGATTGCCGCGTGCCAGCGCCGGTCGTCCTCGTCGAGCCACCGGTCCCAGCGGCATTCGACGAACCCGTAGATGTCCGTTCCCATGCCCGGCATTCTCGTCCGAGGCGGCCGGCAGCGGTGCGGGGCGGGCAGGTCCGAGCGGAAGACACCCGCACACAAATCCGCTCGGCGGACGGCAGTTGTGAGGCAGCCGGAGCCGACAGTCGGCTTCGCCTCCGACGTCCGCCGAACGCACGTGGCAACCGTTCACCCGAATCGGGTCTACCGTATCGGCCCGCATCCGGGGAGGGTTGACTGCGCCCAACCCCGACGCAGGCAGGAGCCGTATGTCCGCCCACCTCAGCGACCCGGCAAGGGGACCCTCGCCCGCCGGACCGCGGCCGGATGTCGCCGCCGAACTGCGCCGACGCGCCACCTCCGATCAGGCAGCGCGCCGGAAGCTCCTCCAGACCGGCGAGCCGGGCGAGCTCCTCCGGATCGACGCCGAGAACACCGTGTGGCTCAAGGCAGTCATCGCCGAGCACGGCTGGCCCGGTTTCGCGCTCGTGGGCGAGCAGGGCGCCGACGACGCCTGGCTGCTCGTCCAACACGCCGACCGCGCACCCGACTTCCAGCGCGAGGCCCTGGGCCTGCTGAACGCCGCCGTCGACGCCGGCGACGCCGCACCCCGGCACCTCGCGTACCTCACCGACCGGGTTCTGGTCGCCTCCGGCGAACCCCAGCTCTACGGGACCCAGTACACCGGCGAGGGCGAGAACCTCCGCCCCCGGCCCGTACGGGATGCGGAGCACCTGGACGAGCGCCGGGCCGCCATGGGCCTGGAGACGGCCGCGGCGTACGACCGGCGCATGCGCGCAACGTACAACTCCACCGAGAAGGAGGCCACGGCATGACCTGGATCCCGCCCGAGGAGTACGTCAAGACCATCGCGAACGCCACCGGTTACGCGGGCCTGTATTTCACCGACACCGCCGGCCGCCCGGTCCAACTCCGCGCCGTCCGCCCCGAGGACACCTGGCAATGGCCGGGCGGCAACATGGACCCCGGCGACTTCGCCCGCCTCAAAGCCACCGACGACGCCCGTCGCACGGGAACCGTTGCGTACCTGGAACGCTGAACCGCCTCGCCGAGGCCCCCTCCGGCTCCCCCGGCCCGTGCGGCCGGATAGGGTGTTGATCAACCGACCCACAGGGGGCTTGTCATGGGGCAGGGCCGTGTCCTGGTCGTGGACTGTGCCCCGGGCACCACGGCCTTGACCGAGCTGGCGGAACTCACGCGCCTCGGCCTCGAACCGACGGTCAGCCTCCGGCGGGTGACCGACCCCGAGCTCAGGTCCCGCATCGCGGCCCAGTGGCGCACCGTGGACTTCGACGGGTTCGCGGAGGAGCAGCTGGCCCGGCAGCTGGAGGACGGCGGCGTCGGCTACACGGCCCTGAAGTGCCGGGCGGGCATCCCCCTCACCGAGGCCGTGCTCGAACGCGCGACCTCGGACTCCCTCCGGCACCGCCTGGTGCTGGCCGGCCGCGCCGCGGCGGGCGCCGACACCTTCGACGCAGCCGCCGCACGCCGTCTCGGCGTCACCCTCCTCACGACCCCCGGAGCCAACGCCGACGCCGTCGCCGAGCTGACCCTGGCCCTCATGCTCGACGCCCTGCGCGGCGTGTCACGGCGCGCACAGGCTCTGCGGGAGGGCTCCTGGGCCGCGGCGACCGCGAACCTGCCCACAGGCAGTCTGAGCGGCGCCCGCGTGGGACTGGTCGGCTCGGGAGCCACGGCACGCCGGGTCGCCGAGCTGGTGCGTGCCTTCGGCGCCGAGGTGTGGGTGTTCGGGTCGCCGCGCTTCACACCCGAACGCGCGGCCGGCTGGCCCGGCCGCCGGGTCGGGGCGCTGGAAGAGCTGCTCCGGTCCTGCGACATCGTCTCCGTACACGTGCCGGCCACACCGGAGACGAGGGGGCTGATCGGGGCGGAGGAGCTGCGGTTGATGCGGCCCGGGTCGGTCCTGGTCAACACCGCCCGGGCGAGCGTGGTCCGCGAGGCCGACCTCGACCGCGCCCTGCGGGACCCCGCATCGGGCCCGTGGCATGCGGCGGTCGACGTCTTCGAGACGGAGGGCACCGGATTCGCCTCCCTTCTCGGGGACAACCCGCACTGCACCCTCTCCCCGCACTCCGCGGGCATGACCCGTTCGGCGATGCAGGAGGCCTCACGGAGACTGGTGGCCGGGTTCGCGCGCCACATCGCGGAGCACGGGCTTTCACTCCCGGCGGCCGATCGGCGCCCTGCGGATATCGGTGACCGTGTCGTCTAGCGCGCCGGGCCCGCGTCGATCCGTCGATCGGTCGTGTGCACCGGTTGCTGTACAGAGTCCTCGGACCCGGGGGGGGGCAGACCCCCCCCCCCGGGGGGGGCGGCCGGGGGCCTGCACTGTACCGCTTTAGGCGCGGCGTGGTTTTTCCCCGCGGGCGGCC
>NZ_JBEZVK010000144.1:0-4059 GCF_040636955.1 Streptomyces sp. NPDC032472 | reverse complement strand
TGTGTCGAATCGCGCGCCGCGCCCGCGTCTTCCCTGCTTTGGTTGGTGTCCAGGGTTTTTTGCACCCCCCCCCGGCCCCCGTGCCCCCACCCCCCCCCCTTCGCCGGCCCCACGGCAGGGCACTGCAAGGCAAGGCAGAAGCCGGTGCAGTGCAGTGCCCGGAGGAGCGACCCCCGTTCGCTGAAATGAAGTTATCTAGGTTTGGCGAACCAATCAAGTTGCCACTCGGTAAAGTTGGTACGTCCCCTGCCCACCCAGCCCAGGAGAGCTCATGCCTGTTCGTCACGTCGACGGACACCTGCTCCGCAAAGTACGCCGAGCCGCCGACCTGACCCAGGCAGAGATCGCCGAACGCCTCGGCGTCTCCGTGCCGGCCGTCGTCGGCTGGGAGAGCGGCAAGTCGGTGCCGGACGGTGAGAAGCTCCCGGCCCTCGCGCAGGCGCTCGGCATGGACCTGGACGAGCTGTTTCCCCGGCTCCTGCCCCCGGACCTCGCGGACCTGCGCTGCGATGCGGGCTACTCCCAGTACCAGACGGCAGCCCTCACCGGGACCCGCAGCGCCGGCCCGGTGGCCAACGCCGAACGGGGCAGGCGGCGCCTCGCGGAGAAGTTCGTGCCGGTGCTGGCGGACGCGTACGGCGTGGCGGTGCCGGAACTCCTGGCCGCGCAGGAGCGGTCCTTCAGCCCCGGCCCGCGGACGCCTCCGGCCGGCCTCCCGGAGAGCCGCATCCCGCAGCAGCCCGCGCAGGACGACGCCGTACCGAAGGGCGGCGCCGGTCTGCCGGTCACCATCGCCGAGAAGATCACCCACCTCCTCGAGGAGACCTACACCGCCCCGCACCCCACCGACGCCCAGATCGCCCGCCTCGGCAACACGAAGGTCCGCGCCGCAGTGCTGAGCGAGGACCTCGTACGGGCGCTGCGCACCGGCGAGGTGGAAGCGGTGCCCGACGAGGTGCTCGACGCGCTCGCGGCCGCCCTGGCCGTTCCGCCGCTGTTCTTCAGGAGCAACGACGCCGAAGTGCACCGCATCGTCAGCGGCATGCGCCTCGTACGCGGTGGCCTGGCCGGCCTCGCGGCCCGAGGGGGCGGCGAGGCGCTCCCCGCGGAGCTGCTGGACTTCATCGGCGGTGTCGTCGACGGGATGCGGCCGAAGTAGGGCGCCCCGCCCGGCCCGCACACCGTGGAGGGCCGCCCGGCAGGGCCGCCGTGGAGGGCGCCGCCGTGGTGCCTCCGCCCGCGACCGGGAGCGGAGGCACCGTGGCGGCATCCGGAACGTGCCTACAGGGCGAGCTCGACGTACGCGGCCCGCTTCTCCTCACGCGCCACCAGCGCCTTGCGCCAGATGGCGAGCGCGAACGGCGGAATCATGTCGGGAGAGATGTCCTCGGGCAGGGAGAACCGGTACTCGCCGATCTCCGAGTCCTGCAGGGTGATGCCCTGCTGCTGCTCCGGGGTCAGCTGCGGGCCGTCGAACACGTAGAAGACGTGCGACCCCTCGGGCCGGGTGACCCAGGCGGTGACCAGCAGTTCGCCGATCTCGACGTCCAGGCCGACCTCCTCGCGGAGCTCGCGGCGGACGGCCGCGGTCGGGAGCTCGCCCTCGTCGACGTGGCCGCCCGGCAGGTTCCACCGCTCCTTGTAGACGGGGTTGACGATGAGCACCCGGCCCTCTTCGTCCCTGACGATGGCGGCGGCGGATGCGGTGGCCTTCGTACGGACGGCGGATGTGGTCATGAGTGAGCTGCTCCTGTGATGAGTTGCCGAGTTGCTGAATTGCTGCGTTGCTTGGTTGCTTGGTTGTTTGGTTGCTTCGTTGAATCGTTGCCGTTCAGGGGCCTTCAGGCGGAGGTGCGGGCGTCCTCCAGCACTTCCTCCGCGACAGCCGGATCCGCTTGTGTGTACGCCTCGCAGACACGCAGCAGCCACGGCACCTCCTCGGAGAAGAAGTCCTCCCCGGCCGGGGGGAATTCGGCCGGTACGCCCGGCTCGCGGACCGGAGCCCGCATGGCCGAGCGGGCAGCCATGATCCAGTACGCCTGCGCGGTGGCCTCGGCGTCCTGGCCCGTGTGCCCCTCGCTCTCGGCGAGCTCCAGCGCCACCTGGTACAGGTCGTGCGGGGCCTGCCGGCGCAGCGCGTGGATGACGTCGCGGATCTCCGTGACGTAGCGCCCCAGGCGTACGTGGGGCGAGACGTCGTGCGAGACCAGGTCGCGCAGGGTGTCGAGGCGGTCCGCGGCGCGGCGCCCCGGGAGGGTGCGGCTGGGGGCGTGGCGCACGAGGTCCGGGGCGGTGAGCGCGAGGTCCCGCCACAGGGGGTGGAGCCCCGCCAGCATCCTGTACGCCCGTACGCGGTTCACCGCGGCCTGGGTCGCCGGGGCGATCACGCCCAGGCCCCAGCACAGGAAGGCGACGTAGAGCAGGCCGTCGGTGACGTTCTCCTGCAGGTGGGCAGCGCCGACCGGGATGGGGTGGAGGGCGACGACGACGCTGTAGACGGCCCGGACCGCCGAGTACAGCGCGCCGAGCGCCATGCCGGCGGCCATCACGCGCAGGCCGGTGCGCAGCGCCAGGCGGGGCGCCCGGCGGGCCGCGCTGGCCCACTGGTATCCGCAGAGCGTGATGACGGCGCCGCTGTAGCCGTAGAAGAGCGTCATGTAGACGGCGAGACCGGGCTCGCCGGCGTGCCGGTCCACGAAGTGGGAGTCCACGGGCACCGGCCCGCGGTGCAGGACGAAGAGGAACACCGCCGCCATGCCGGCGCAGGCCACGACCGCCGCGGCCACGGCGTACCGCTGGACCGCCACCGTCACCCGCGCCTGACGGGTGGGGGTTCCGCCGGCCGCGCCCTCGCGGTACACGGCGGCGATGTAGCGCAGCAGCACGCACATTCCGGCGATGGTCAGGCAGTGCTTGAGCAGCGTGGCCAGGTCGTCGACGCCGAGACCGTCGACGAGGCGCCTGCCCAGGCTGCTGCGCATCAGCCAGGCGCAGGCGAGCGCGGCGAAGGCACCCCACAGCGAGCGCTCGCGCACCCGCCCCCGTATCGCGGCGGGCATTCTCCACACGACTTGGACGAGGAGCAGTAGAACGACGCCGTACGTCAGCATGTCAGTCAAGACGGCTCCTGGCCGGGCGGGAGAAGGGATGGGAAAGGGTGTCGTCGAGACCCTGCAGCGTGCCGTCCTCGACGGGGGCGGAGGCGAACGCCTCCTGGTGCATCAGATCGGCGATCATCTCGGCACGCAGCTCGACGTGGGTGTCGAAGCGGTGCCTGGCCATGAACGGGCCCGCGCCGGCCAGGCGGCCGAGGAGCTCGGGGGAAAAGCCCGGCAGCAGCGTCGCCGTCTGCCCGGTGTACGTCTCCGGGTCGTCGCACCACAGGTGGGCCAGCTCGTGGAAGAGGACGCGCTGGCGGTGGTAGCCGGAAATGCTCTCCGGAATGAAGACCAGGTCCACAGGGACCTCTTCGTGCCGGATCCAGAGCCCGCAGACATCGCTCTGCCCGAGCAGCCGGTCCGGAACCGCCACCAGCTCGATCCGCCGGCCGCGTTCCGCCTCGATGCCCGCGATGAGGGCGGGCATGCTGAAGGGACGGGGCAGCGGCATCTCCCGCAGCGCCCGCCGCGCCTCCTTGCGGACGACACGCCGCGCAACCGACCCCTCGGACCGCCTGCCCATCCGAGCGAGCCGGCCCAGAAACGTTCCCTCCGGCACCGCCCCTCACCCTCCCCGGACAAGACCACACCGAAGTTCGAAATCCTAAGCCAGTGGGACCGCCCCCTGCCCCGGCAGGGCCTCTCTCCGGAGCCGCCTAAAATGCGGACCGGGCGGGGCCGTAGCGCAGAGGTCGACGCGCGCGGTCTCCAAAATCGCGAGGACGCCGGTTCAAATCCGGCCGGCTCCGCCTCCGCCGACCCACGACCCGCGAACCGGGTCGCGCCGACTGTGACACGGAACGTCCTGAACCCCGGGCTGTATGAGGCTGCGGGCGCGGGATTGGAAGGTGTTGTCCTGGTGGATCATCCGGGTTTCCAGGCCTGAGCGGACCACGCGTGC
>NZ_JBEZVK010000143.1:0-7245 GCF_040636955.1 Streptomyces sp. NPDC032472 | reverse complement strand
GCGGGTGCGCCCGGGGCCGCCCCGGCCCGTCCGCCCGGGGGCCCGGTCGCGCTGGCCTGGCCCGTTCGGGGGCGGGCACGGCCTGCGCAGGCCCGGGCCGGCAGCCAGCCGTACAGCGGGGACGGATTGGGCATTTCGGGCTAAAGCGCGGTGAGTCACCGGGGCGGTGCGACCCGTCCTCGCCATAGTCGTGCATGGCGACCGCCTGGTTGCCGCCCCCGGTCCGCCGTGCAGCGCGCGGCCGGGTGGACGCCTTCACAGAGGAGCCTGCCCATGCAGAAGCCCGCCAGGACCGCCCTCGCTCTCGCCGCCGGAAGCCTGGTGCTCGGCATGGTCGGAGCGGGCGCCGCTGTCGCGGACGACGGCCGGACGGAGAACTCGTCGGAGGTCGTCCTCGTCGAGCCGAAGGGCGACGGGCCCGGGAAGTACGGCGACAAGGACTACACGGTGGGCAGGGTCGTCGCGCGCGGCTCGCTCAAGATCCGCAGCCGCCCGTCCACCAACGCCCCCGTCGTCGGCCTCCTGAAGTCCGAGCAAAAGGTCGCGATCCTCTGCAAGATCCGCGGCGAGAAGGTCGACGGGAACGACATCTGGTACCGCCTCTACGTCAAGAAGAAGCACTCGGAGGACTCCGAGCACTCCGACGAGCACGGCGGCCGCCACGACCAGGAGGGCACCGACCTCACGGACGAGGACGAGGCGGCGGACGAGAACATCGACGACTCGGGCGACTGGGAGGACTCGGAGGACTCCGGTGCCTCAGAGGACTCCGACGACTCGGAGGACTCCGATGACGCGGAGGACTCGGGTGACTCGGGCGACTCGGGCAAGCGCGCCCGCGCCCGCGCCGCGAAGAAGGGGGACGACAAGGAGCAGGAGAAGGCCTGGGTGTCGGCCCGCTACGTGAAGAACCTGAACACCGTGATCTGGTGCTCCTGACCGTCCGGTCCCCCGGGCCGTCCGGTCAGTTCTCCGGGCGTACGGCACGCGGCCCCACGCACTGCGCTCCGTACGCCCGGACCCGGGCGCGCAGCTCCCGGTCCGCCGTGACCACGGTGCAGCCGCGCCCCGCGTACGAGGCCGCCAGCTCCACGATCCGGTCGTCGCCGCTCCCGGGCGCCGAGTCCACCCGTACGCCGGGCACGGACTCGACGCCCCGGGCCGCTCCCTCGACGACGAGGACGACGTCCTCCCCCTCGGCGCGCTCCCGCCGGGCCAGCAGGTCGCGCAGCCGCTCGGCCGCGGCCCGCCGGTCCCGCCACCAGCCGTCCGGCACCGAGCCGACGACGTTTGCCCCGTCCACGATCAGCACGCTCACGGCTCCAGTATCGGCCGCCGGCGCCGCGGCGTGCGCGTCCTGCGCAGCGTGCGCGTGCCCGGCGGCCTAGAAGTCGCCGTAGTTGACCTGCCAGGTCGGCAGGCCCATGCGGCGCCAGACCGCGACCACCCGGTCCCGGTCGTCCAGCGACACCCGCACGGCGTACCGGTGCCGTACGTGCGCGTCGAACAGCTCGGCCTTGACCACGTCGTCGCGGCGGGTGTCGCCGAGCGGGCGCATCCACAGCTCGTCGTACGGCACCTTGTGCCGCTCCAGCCACTCCTCCGTCTGCGGCCGGTGCTCCTCGCCGCGCCCCGACAGCAGCACGATCCGGTCGCCGTCGGCCCGCCGGAAGGCGTCCAGGGCGTAGCGCACCGGCTCGTTCAGGGCGTCGATCCCGCAACGGGAGAAGTCGTACGGGCTGCGGTCGCCGGTCAGGGCGAGCGTGCCGTCGATGTCGCACATGACCGCGGAGGGCAGTGACGGGTCGGCCCTGTACGGCTCCACGGCCGGCTGGTCGTTGAGCCATTCGGCAGTGAGCCGCCAGCCGCCCTTCTTGGCGCTCGCGTGCTTCTGCGCGAGGATCCGGATGACCTCCTCGCCGACCGGCCGCTCGCGCGAAGCGTCACGGCGCAGGCACTCCTCCACCGGCACGTCGGTGAAGTCGTGGACGACGAAGGTGGCGCGCCCGGCGACGGCCGCCTTCAGCCGCTTGGGGATGCGGGACGTCAGGTGCGTGTTGTCGACGACCACGTCGAAGCCGTCCTCGACGGCCGCGCGGACCGCGGCGTCCTGGATGGCCAGCACGGTCTGCTCGTGCCGGTACGAGCGGCCCCGCTCCGGGTCCGGCACGTCGAGCATGCTGCGCAGGTCGTCCAGGTTGACACGGCGCATCCGCCCTGCGGCCTCGGCCTGCAGGGCGCGCGCGGCGGTGGTCTTACCCGAGGCGGGCAGCCCTGTCATGACGTGGACGACGGGGCGTGCGGGCCCTTCGGGTACTGCGGACACTGGTCAGTTCTCCTCATCGGTCGTGAACGGGTCGGACGCCTGCGGCCGGATGTGCCGCCAGACGACGAGCTCGGTCGGCCGATCATCCAGACGCAGGAACACCGCTGCGCGGATCCCGCTGTCGGGCAGCGACTTCGCCGCGCGCGCGAACGCGCCCCGGTCGGCGGCGAGGTGCGCCAGCCCCGCGAAGGCCTCGTCGATGGCCCGCTCGCGCTGCGCGGCCCCGTCCTCCAAGCGGGCGATGACCTCGCGCACCCACGTGTCGAACTCGTCCGGCACCTGCTCCAGCAGCGCGTCCAGCGGCTTGCCGCTCGAGGCCTCGACGTCGGCGATGCTGCAGCCCAGCGCCTGTGCGACGTGCCCGGCGGGCAGGTCGGCGAAGCGCTGGATGCCGTGGCTGCGCCAGATGTCCCGTTCGGTGACACCGGTGAGCACCTTGTGCAGGCGTACGTACTCCGACAGCTTGGCCTTCGCGCGCACGCCGGAGGCGAAGCGCAGGACGAAGCCCTCGGCGTCGGTGCCGGTGGCGGCGGAACCGCCGGGCAGGGTGTTCGACTCGGTCAGCGCGACGAGTTCGTCGAGCGGCATGGCCGGCCAGACGGTGACGACGGAGCCGATCCCCTCCCAGTGGGCCGCGGCCTCGGCGAGCGGCACCTCGGTGCCGTCCGGGCCGAACGCGGCCAGGAGCACCAGGTCCCGGCGGTCGCCGTAGTCGACGACGATACGGTTCTGCGGGTAGAGGATCTCGGCGAGGTACGTCACGCCCGGCACCAGCCCCGAGGTGTCGCGGCCGTCCAGGCGGCGCTGTGCCCAGGTCGCCTGCGCGCTGATGAAGGACCCCTTGGAGGCGACCCGCCAGGCGCCCGCGTAGTGGAACACCACGGCGAGGCTGCCGTCGACCTTCTCGTACACCTCGAACGGCTCGTCCGGCAGGGCCGGGGCGTAGGGCCGACCCGACTCGTGCTCACCGACGTTGAAGAACTTCGGCAGCGGCAGAGCGACGACGGCGCCGGTGGCGTCGTCGGCGACGAGTCCCCGGCACCGTATCGTCACCTGGTTCCAGGTCTGCTCGTACTGGGCCGTCCGCGTGTACGTGTAGATGGACAGCGGCAGTTCGGGGTGCGCCTTGCGGCTGACGAGTCCGGCCTCGATGGCGGCGGCCAGTTCCTGCCGCGGCAGCAGGTCGTGCAGGTTCAGGTAGGCCTGGCTGTGGCCCATGGGGTTTCCTCCCGTTGCGAGTTGCCTCATTCTCGACTGCGGGAGGGCGGGCCCGGTAGCGAATTATGCCTGGTGGAAGGGGTACGAGGGGCCGACCGGCGGTCCCGGGCTCCCGAAGTCGGCCGACTCCTCAACGGGACACGCAGAGCTCGTTGCCCTCGGGGTCGACGAGCGTGGTCCAGGTGAAGGGGCCCTGGCTGCCCTCGTGCAGGAGCTTGGCGCCCTTGGCGATCAGCCGTTCGACCACGGCCTCCGGGGCGTCGGAGCCGGTGCGCACGTCGAGGTGGACCCGGTTCTTGACGGTCTTGGCCTCCGGAACGAGCTGGAACAGGACGCGGGGCGCCCGCTCAAGGCCCTCGGGGTGGCGGATGGCGGCGCCCGCCTTCCACACCAGCCTGCCGCGGTGCGTGGTGGTGTCGTCCTGCGCGGCGCGTCCCTCTTCGAGCATCCGGCGGATGAATGCCTCGTCGGTCGGCTCCACTTCCCATCCGAGTGCTTCCGCCCACCAGTCGGCGAGCGGGTGCGGGTCGGTGCAGTCGATGGTCACCTGGAACGTGTAGGTCATGGAGGGACCCTACTGAGGAGCACTGACAATCGGGGTGCGTGCATGGAACGGGGCCACGTGGCGCGGGTCGTCGTCGCGGACGACGAACCCATGGTCCGCTGGAGCCTGCGGACGGGCGTCGAATCGAGCGGGGAGTTCCACGTGGTGGCCGAGGCCGCCGACGGGGAGGAGGCGCTGGAGGCCGTACGGGCCCACCTGCCGGACATCCTGCTGCTGGACACCCGCATGCCGCGGCTGGACGGCGTACGCACGACAGCGACGCTGCACGCCGAGGCGGAGGCGGAGCGGGAGGAGGGGGCGGAGGGGGGCGCGGGGCCGGTCGGCATCATCGTCATGACGGCCCTGGGCCTCGACCCCGAGGTCGAGCAGGCCCTCGTCCTCGGCGCGGACGGCTTCCTGCGCAAGGACGCGCCCCGGGAGGAGCTGCTCGCCGCGCTGCGGGCCGTGCGGGACGGGGACGCCGTCATGCCGGCTGAGGTGCTGGGGCAGGTCCTGCGCGCCGTGCCGGCCCCCGGGGCCGCCGCGCGGCGGCAGGCCGGGGAGCGGCTGGCCGAGCTGCCGCCGCGGGAGGCCGGGCTGCTGGCACTGGTCGCCCGGGGGCTGGCCAACCGGGAGATCGGCGAGCACCTCGGGCTGCCCGAGGAGACCGTGGCGGGCCGGGTCGGCCTGCTGCTGGCCGAACTGGGCGCCGCCAACCGGCTGCAGCTCGCCCTCCTCACGCACGCCGCCGGACCGGAGGGCGGGTGAAGCGGCGACCTCGGCGCGGGATCCTGCGGAGACCGGCGGAGCTGCTGTTCCCGCCGCCACCGGAAGGCGGCGGCGGCTTGCCGCACGGGCTGTTCCCGCCGCTGCTGGTGGCCCTGACCTTCGTCAGCGGGCTGGTCGACGCGGTGAGCTACCTGTCCCTCGGGCACGTCTTCGTCGCCAACATGACCGGCAACGTGGTCTTCCTGGCCTTCGCGCTCGTCGGCGGGCGCGGGCTGTCCTCCTGGGCCTCCCTGCTGGCGCTCGCCGCCTTCGCGGCCGGGGCGGTCGCGGCCGGGCGGGTGCACCGCGACCGCCCCGCCGCGCGGCTGTTCGTACCGCTGGTCCTGGCGCAGGCCGCCCTGGTGACCGGTGCGCTGGTGCTGTCCGCGGCCGTGGTGTGGCGGCTGCCGGTGGTGGGGCTGCTGGCGCTCGGCATGGGCATGCAAAATGGCGTCGTGCACCGGCTGGCCGTCCCCGACCTCACCACCACCGTGGTGACGCGGACCCTGACGGGCCTGTTCGCCGACCTGTGGGGGCCGGCGTCCGTCCGCCGGGTGGTGTCGGTCGGCGTGCTGTTCGCCGGGGGGCTGGTGGGAGGTCTGCTCACGGTGCACCGGCGGCCGTGGTGGGCCCTGGCGGTGGCGGCCGCCGTCCTCCTGTGGGTCGCCACCACTCCCGGCCCCACACGGCCCGCTGCACCGTAGCCCGGGGCCGACCCGTCGACGCCTGAGGCAGGGGCTCCGTGTCAGCAGCACCCTGGGCCCCCGGCTCCCCCGTTACCCGGGCTCCCCCCGGCCCCGCGCCTCAATCGCCGGCGAGGCTGACATGGCCCAACCCCGGCTTCGCATGCCGCGAGCCTTGCCTTCGGATCGACGTCGACGCCGTGGAAGCGGGGGCGCACCATTTCAGCCCCCGGGATCGAAGCAAGGGCCCGGCCACCTCGGCCCCGCCGGCGTTTGAGGCGCGGGTGCCCGGGGCAGCGCCCCAGAACACCCGGGCCCGCCCGGCCCTCGGGCCAAGGCCCGGCCACTTCGGGCTCGCGCTCCGGGGGAACCGGGTCCCGCCGGGGTCAGCGGGACGGGTCGCGGGGTGCGGTGGGGGCCATGCGGGTCGTGGCGAAGGCCGCGGCGGTCAGCAGCCAGGCACCGACCGAGATCCACAGCAGCACCTCGCCCACCGGGCGCAACGCTTCGACCCCGGTCGGCCCGGCCGCGGACAGGCAGGCCGTGGCCGTCATCCCCAGCGGGAACACGGTCGCCCAGCGCCGGATGTCGTAGTGCGGCCGCCACCGCCGCAGCTCGGCGGCGAGGAGCAGCACGTACCAGGCGAGCGACAGCGCGAGCGTCACCAGCGTGGTCCAGCGCAGCACCTCGTGCGCCCACCCGGTCCAGAGGGGCACCGCGGTGAGCTTGGACGCGGCCAGGGCCGAAATGGCCAGGGCCCCGCCCGCCACCCAGTGGTCCCCGGCCCCCCGCACCACCTCGCGCAGGTCGAACCGGACGAAGGCCGGCCCGTACAGCAGCAGCCCGAGGCAGAACGCGGCCAGCGCCGCCCAGGCGAGCCAGTCCCACCGGCAGGCGACGGCCAGGATGGCGGCCACCACGGCGAGCCCCTGGGTGGCGACGCAGACCAGGAACGCCGCCCCGGACATCCGCCGCCCCCAGTGCCGTACGACCGTGAACAGCAGCCCGGGCCATACTGCGGCCGCCAGCGCGAGCAGCACGGCCGCGGCGGTGTTCCACCCGAGGAGGGAGAGCCGGCAGCCGAGGACGGTGGTCGCGGCCACGGCCATCAGGGCGGCCGGGGTGTCGGCCTCGGCGCGGAACCGGCCGCGGTCGCCGATGAGCCGGGCCGTGAACGCGAAGGCGAGGACCAGCCAGAGCGCGGCGGCGAGGGCGAAGGCGATGAGGGAGGGGATCTCGCTGCCGATGAGGTGGAGGCCGACGGAGATGATGCCGGGGGCCATGATCGCGGCTCCCGCGGCCGGGGGGAGCCCTGTCCACCAGCGGCGGGCGGGCGGGGGGAGCGCCTGCTTCACCCTTCCACCGGACCTCGTTCGGCCACGGACCGCGAGTGCGGTGGCCCATTGGGGCAGGCAGCCCCGCCACCGCGCCACGGTGATCGAGTCCGCGGCCTTCCACACCACCGCCCCGCCCCCGGGGCCCGCCCCGGCCCAGGCCCACGCCCGTGGTGATCGGTATCCGGCCCGCGGGGCCCACGGTCGGCAACTCCAGCCTCGCCGGCGTTTGAGTGGGGGTCCCCCCGGACGAAGTCCGGGGGAGGGTCCGGGCAGAGCCCGGTGCCCGGCGGAGCCGGGTCCTCCCCCAGCTACCGCTGGGAGGTGCCCCCAGGGGCTCCGCCCCAGACCCCGGGGCGCGGCCCGCGGCCC
>NZ_JBEZVK010000142.1:0-7255 GCF_040636955.1 Streptomyces sp. NPDC032472 | reverse complement strand
GGCCCGGGCCCCGGGGGGGGCGGCCCGGATCCGGGCCGGGGTTGGGTCCGCCGCGCGCGGCCCGGCCGGGCGGCGCGCCGGCCGCGCCGCGGATCGCCTGCTCATGTACCCCCTCTGCCGATGGCCCGTGGCTGGCTCTGTCGCCTACGAGGTGCCACGCAGGAGCGGGCCGCGCACCGGCCGCCCGGCAGATTCCCCCGAAGGATGCGGCGGATGCCCAGGTTCCGCTGCGCGGCATTCCTGCCATGCTTGAGGTGGAGCGGGAGGGGCAGGTGCAGGAATCCACCAGGAGGCGCCGGCCCGTACCGGCCCCGGACCGAAGGAAGTGACGCAGGTGCGCATCGCGTTTCTGACGGCGCCCGAGGGCGTCGAGGAGGTCGAACTCACCGAGCCCTGGAAGGCCGTCCTGGCCGCCGGGTGGAATCCGGTCCTGGTCTCCACCCGGCCCGGACAGGTCCAGGCGTACCACCACCTGGACAAGGCCGGCCGCCACACCGTCGACCACGTCCTCGCGGGCGACACGGCGGACGCCTTCGACGCGCTCGTCCTGCCCGGCGGCCTCGCCAACCCGGACGCCCTGCGGACGGACCGGCGCGCCATCGCCTTCGTCCGGAGCTTCTTCGACACCGGCAAACCCGTCGCGGCCATCTGCCACGCGGCCTGGATGCTGGTCGAGGCCGATGTCGTGCGGGGCCGCACCCTCACCTCCTACCCCAGTGTGGCCACCGACGTCCGCAACGCCGGCGGCACCTGGGTCGACGAGGAGGTCCACGTCTGCCGTGCCGCGCCCGCGACCCTGATCACCAGCCGCAGGCCGGCCGACCTGGATGCCTTCTGTACGGCGCTCGCGGAGGAGTTCGGCACGAAATGACCACGGTCGGGGTCGAGGAAGAATACGTCCTGCTGGATCCGCACACCCATCTTCCGGTGGCCCTCGCCGAGGAGGTACGGGCCAAGGCGGGCCTGTCGACGTGTGTGGACGAGGGCGAGGTGCAGCACGAGCTGCTCCAGGCCCAGGTGGAGGTGGCCACCCCCGTGTGCACCGACCTCGAGGAGGTCGGCGGCCACCTGCTGCGGCTGCGCCATGCCGTGGGCACCGCGGCCGAGGAGAACGGCTGCCGCGTCGCCATGACCGCCACCGCCCCCCTCCGGGCCGGCACGCCGGTCCCCATCACCCAGAACGCCCGCTACGTGAAGATGCGGGAGGAGGCCGGCCGGCTGGTCGACGAGCAGCTCATCTGCGGAATGCACGTGCACGTCGGGGTGCCCGACCGGGAGACGGCCGTGGCCGCCATGAACCGGCTGCGGGTCTGGCTGCCGACCCTGCTGGCGATGTCGACCAACTCTCCGATGTGGGACGGCCGCGACACCGGTTTCGGGAGCTGGCGCACCATCGTCTTCGGCCGCTGGCCGGTCAGCGGCCCGCCGCCGTACTTCCGCGGGCTCGCCGACTACGAGAAGCGCATCGAGATGCTGCTGGAGGCGGGCCTGATCGCCGACCGGGGCCAGCTGTACTGGCAGGCCCGGCTCTCCGACCGCTACCCCACCCTGGAAGTGCGCTGCCTCGACGTCCAGCTGGAGGCCGACGACGCGGTCCTCCTCGCCGCCATCGTCCGCGCCCTGGTCACCACCGCCATCGCGGAGGAGGAGGCCGGGGTCCGACCGGTGGACTGTGCGCCCGAGCTGCTCCAGGCCGCCGTCTGGTACGCGGCGCGCCACGGCCTGGGCGGCACCCTGATGGACCCGCAGGGGCATCGGCGCAGCGCCGGCGACGTGCTGTACATGCTCGTCCAGCACATCACGCCCGTCCTGGAGGAATCCGGGGACCTGCGCGAGGTCAGCGCCCTGCTGCACCGGCTGCTCCAGCAGGGCACCCCCGCCGACCGCCAGCGCCGGGCCCTGGCCGAGGGAGGGATGGCGGCCCTCACCGACTTCATCACCGCATGAGCCGCGGCACGAGCCGCGCAGCGACGGGCCGACCGGGTCCGGCGGGCTGACCGGTCCGGCGGGCTGACCGGTCCGGCGGGCTGACCGGTCCGGCGGGCTGACCGGGTCCGGCCGGGCCCCCGTGCGGCGCGCCGCACGCCGCGGCGGGCGCGCAGCCTGTAGGCAGGGCGCAGGGCAGTGCTCGGCTCGGGAGGACGGATGGCGTCAGTGGACCGCTCGCCCCACGGGGCGCCCGAAGCACCCGAGGAGCCTCTTGCCGAACGGGCCGTCCGGGTCCGCCGGGTGGAGCAGCGCACCGCCCGGCGCATCGGCCAGGGCTCGACGGTACTGCGCTGGCTGTCGACCACCGACCACAAGGTGATCGGCAACCTCTACCTGGTGACGGCCTTCGTCTTCTTCCTCTTCGCCGGCGTCCTCGCCATGCTCATGCGGGCCGAGCTCGCCCGCCCCGGCACCCAGATCCTGTCGAACCAGCAGTACAACGAGGCCTTCACCATCCACGGCACGGTGATGATGCTGCTGTTCGCCACCCCCACCTTCACCGGATTCGCCAACGCGGTCATGCCGCTGCAGATCGGCGCGCCCGACGTGGCCTTCCCCCGGATGAACGCCTTCACCTACTGGGTGTACCTCTTCGGCGGCCTGATCGTGGTCTCGGGCTTCCTGACACCGGACGGCGCCGCCCCGTTCGGCTGGTTCGCGTACGCCCCGCTCAACGGGGCCGCGTTCGCGCCGGGAGTCGGCTCCGACCTGTGGGTCATGGGGCTCGCGGTGGCCGGCCTGAGCACGATCCTCGGCTCGGTCAACTTCATCACCACGATCGTCTGTCTGCGCGCGCCCGGCATGACCCTGTTCCGGATGCCGATCTTCACTTGGAACGTGCTGTTCACCTCGATCCTCGCGCTCCTGGCCTTCCCCGTGCTGACGGCCGCGCTGCTGGCGCTGGAGGCGGACCGGAAGTTCGGCGCCCACGTCTTCGACGCCGCCAACGGGGGCGCGCTGCTGTGGCAGCACCTCTTCTGGTTCTTCGGCCACCCCGAGGTCTACATCGTGGCCCTGCCCTTCTTCGGCGTCGTGAGCGAGATCGTGCCCGTCTTCAGCCGCAAGCCCATGTTCGGTTACGTCTCCCTGATCGGCGCCACCATCGCCATCACCGGGCTGTCCGCGACGGTGTGGGCGCACCACATGTTCGCGACGGGCGCCGTGCTGCTGCCGTTCTTCTCCCTGCTGTCCTTCCTCATCGCCGTGCCGACGGGAGTGAAGTTCTTCAACTGGATCGGCACGATGTGGAGCGGCTCGCTCTCCTTCGAGACGCCGATGCTGTGGTCGGTGGGCTTCCTCGTCACCTTCCTCCTCGGCGGCCTGACGGGCGTCGTGGTGGCCTCGCCGCCGATGGACTTTCACCTGACGGACAGCTACTTCGTCGTCGCCCACCTGCACTACGTCCTGTTCGGCACCATCGTCTTCGCCACCTTCGCCGGCTTCTACTTCTGGTGGCCCAAGCTCACCGGCCGGATGCTGGACGAACGGCTCGGCAAGATCCACTTCTGGACGCTGTTCATCGGCTTCCAGACCACCTTCCTGGTCCAGCACTGGCTCGGCGAGGCCGGCATGCCCCGCCGGTACGCGGACTACCTGGCCGCCGACGGCTTCACCGTCCTCAACAGCATCTCCACCATCGGGGCCTTCCTGCTGGGCCTGTCCACGCTGCCCTTCCTCTACAACATCTGGAAGACCCGGCGGCACGGGGTGCGCGTGACCGTGGACGACCCCTGGGGCTGGGGGCGTTCACTCGAATGGGCCACCAGCTGCCCGCCGCCCCGGCACAACTTCCACTCCCTGCCCCAGATCCGCTCCGAGTCCCCGGCCTTCGACCTGCACCACCCGGAGGTGGCCCGTGAAAGTTGAGGCCTGGCTGTTCACCGGGACGGCCCTGTTCTTCGCCGTCACCACCGCCGTCTACGCCTCCTTCTCCCCGGAGCCGGCCGGCACCGCAGCCCTGGCGGTGTCCTTCCTCATGACCTCCCTGATCGCGGCGTTCCTGTGGCGCCAGCACCGGCGCGGCGGCGGGCGTCCGGAGGACCGCAAGTCCGGTGAGGTACGGGACGCGGGCGGGCGGCGCGAGTTCTTCCCCGCCGGCACCTACGTCCCCGTCACGGCGGCCGCGGGCAGCGCACTGATCGGCCTCGGGGTGGTCCAGGGCCTGTGGCTGTGCCTCATCGGGTTCGGCGTGCTGCTGCCCGGCGTGCTCGGCTTCGCCTTCCGCACGCTGGACCATCCGCAGTAGCGGGTCGGGGCTGCCGCCGCGGCGGCTCAGGGGGCCGGCGCCCCCCGGCCTTCCTCCCCCTCCTCGTCGCCGGCGCCGGACAGCGGCCGGTCCGGCCCCGCCAGGATCGCCCTGGCCTTGCGGCGCTGGCCCGCCGTCTCGGGGTAGCGGACCCGGTCCGCGTAGTACCAGGCGCTGAGCCCGGCCCGTACCCGCTGCACCAGGTACCGCACCCGCCCGCCCGCAGTCGACCGCTCCGGGCGGGCCGGGCGGTCGAGAGGGCGCGGCCGCTCCCGTACGAGCAGGGCGTAGCTGTCATCTGCGGTCAGCGGCCGGTGCTCCGGATGGAAGCCGCCGTCGTCGCCCTGGCGGACCAGCCCGGACTCCTCGCCCCCGGCCAGCCGCCCCGCCTCCTGCGCCTGCAGCCCCAGGCACAGCCGCCGCACGGTCCAGAACACCACCACCGGCAGCACGAAGAACGCCACCCGCAGCGCCCAGGTCACCGCGGCCACCGGCACGTCGAAGACGAACGCCACGATGTCCTGGCCGCCCGCGACCAGCAGCACGGCGTAGCAGGACAGGGCCCCCAGCCCCAGCCCCGTGCGCACCGGCCGGTCTCGGGGCCGGTCGCACAGGTGCCGCTCGCCCGTCCCACGGGTGATCCAGCGCTCGAAGAACGGGTACGCGTACAGGACGGTGAACAGCAGCCCGGGCAGCAGGACGCCCGTGACCAGCGGGTTCCAGCTCTGCGTATGGCCGAGGAAGCGGGTCTCCACCCCCGGCATCAGCCGCAGTGCTCCCTCCAGGAACCCGATGTACCAGTCCGGCTGGGACCCCGTGGAGACGAGGTCCGGCCGGTAGGGGCCGTACACCCAGATCGGATTGACCTGTGCCAGCGCCCCCAGCGCGGCCAGCACCCCGAAGACGGTGAAGAACAGCCCGCCGGACTTGGCCACGTACTGCGGGAACATCGGCAGGCCGATCACATTGCGGCCGGTCCTGCCGCGGCCGGGCCACTGGGTGTGCTTCAGCACGAACACCAGCAGCACGTGCACCGTGATCAGGGCCAGCAGCAGGCCCGGCACGAGCAGGATGTGCAAGGGGTACAGGCGCGACACGATGTCATGGCCGGGGAACTCGCCGCCGAAGGCGAACATGCTCACGTACGTGCCGACCACCGGGATGGACAGCATGATCCCCTGGGCGATGCGCAGTCCGGTGCCCGACAGCAGGTCGTCGGGGAGGGAGTAGCCGGCGAAGCCCTCCAGCAGGGCCAGCATGAACAGGGTGACCCCGATGGTCCAGTTCACCTCGCGCGGCCGCCGGAAGGCGCCGGTGAGGAAGACGCGCAGCAGGTGCGCGCCGATCGCGGCGACGAACACGATGGCCGCCCAGTGGTGGATCTGCCGGACCAGCAGCCCGCCGCGCACGTCGAAGCTGATCCGCAGCGTGGACTCGTAGGCCAGCGACATGCGGGTCCCGCGCAGCGGCGCGTACGAGCCGCGGTAGACCGCCTCCGCCATGGACGGGTCGAAGAAGAAGGTCAGGTACACCCCGGTCAGCAGCAGCACGACGAAGCTGTACAGGGCCAGCTCGCCCAGGAGGAAGGACCAGTGGTCGGGGAAGACCTTGCGCAGGACCGACCGGGTGAGCTCCGCCAGCGGAAGCCGCTCGTCCAGCCGCTCCGCCGCCCGCCACCCCGCGCGCCGCGGCGGTGTCCTCCTAGGCCCTGGCGGGCCGCCCGGCCCGGGCCCCGTGGTCCGTGTCGACGCCGCCACCGCGTACACCTCCCGGAGGGCCGGGCGCATGGCCCAAAGTACCGACAACGCTACCGAACGCCACAATCCGGGATCAACTACGACACGGCGGCGGGGCCGCCCCGAGCCCGGAGCTCCGGGGCCGGGAGCGTGGCGCATGATGGTGGTGACCGGGTCCCGCCCGACGTGCGGAGCAGCGCTGCCGACGCGACGATGGGCGGGACGAAGGACGGAGCGTGCATCGTGGAGATTTCTACGAGGGAGGTCTTCGGCGCCCCGTGCTGGGTCAGCCTCATGGCCCGCGACCTCCAGCGGACACAGGAGTTCTACGGCGCGGTGCTGGGCTGGAAGTTCCGGCCCGCGCGCCTCGGCGACGCGTTCACCGTCGCCGAGCTGGACGGGGTCCCGGTCGCCGGGATCGGGGCGCTGGCCGGTGACCTGACCGTCGCCGTGACGTGGACGCCGTATTTCGCGGTCGACGACGCCGACGTGACCGCCGACCGCATCCGCGAGCGCAGCGGCACCATCGCGGTCGGGCCGGTCTCCTTCGCCTCCGGCGGCCGCGGCGCGGTCGCCGCCGACCGGGACGGCGCGGTCTTCGGGATCTGGGAGGGCGGGGTCTCGGCCGACTGGCGCGTCGGGCGGGGGCCGTCGCCGGCCTGGCTGGAACTGCGTACGCGGGATGCCTTCGAGGCCGCCATCTTCTACGGCGAGGTGCTGGAGTGGGCCACCGGGCGGCCCGGGTGCTGCGAGGTCGGCTACGAGGACGACCAGGTCGTGCTGCGGCAGGCGGGCGAGCCGGTGGCCCGGCTGAACGGGGGCGTCGCCGATGCGGCGTCGCACGTCCCGGAGTCCCGGCCGCGGTGGCACGTCTACTTCCGCGTGCCGGACCTGGACGAGGCGATCGACGCGGTGACGGCGGCGGGCGGCACGACCCTGTCCACGATCGTCTCGAGCACGACGGAACGCTGGGTGACGGTCCGGGATCCGGAGGGCGCCATGCTCACCCTCACGGCAACCCGCCCCACCGAACCCTGACCGGCCCGGCCCCCCGGTCGACCCGGCGTCCGGCTCGGCCCGCCCCGCCCCTGGCGCCGTCCCCCGGCCCGCCCTGGTGCCCGGATCGGGCTACCTCCTGCGCAGTGGGTGCTACGGGCCGATCAGCCTGCCCTCGCCGTCGAAGCGGGGGTCGGCACATTCCAGCCTCGCCGGCGTTTGAGGCGCGGGGTCTGGGGCGGAGCCCCTGGGGGCACCTCCCAGCGGTAGCTGGGGGAGGACCCGGCGC
>NZ_JBEZVK010000141.1:0-7374 GCF_040636955.1 Streptomyces sp. NPDC032472 | reverse complement strand
GGCGAGGCGGCCGGCCTGCGGGCCGCGGCCCTGTACCGCGAGCCCCGCATCGCGGCCCTGAGCGAGGACGACCCGCTGGCCGGGCGGGCGGCGGTCACCCTGGCCGAGCTCGCGGAGCGCACCGTCGTCCTGTGCGCGACCGCCGCCACCACGGGCACCGGCCTGTGGCCGCAGGGGCGCGGCCCGGCGGACACCCTGGAGGTCGCCAACGTCGACGAGTGGCTCACCGCCATCGCGACGGGCGAGGCCGTGGGCGTCACCGCCGAGGCCACCCGGCACAGCCACCCGTACCCCGGCGTCCGCTACCTGCCGATCACCGGGGCCGAGCCGGTGACCGTCCGCTTCCTCGCGCCCGCGATGGCGACCCACTCCGCGACGGCCGCCTTCCTCGCCCACGCCCGCCGCTGCCTGTCCGACGCGGCCACGGAGACGGCCACGGGCACGGACACAGCCGCGGCCGCCGGCTCCCCGGCGTCGCCTGCCGCCTGACCGCGAGAGGCGCTAGGCTCGGCGGATGGCGAAGTACTTCGACGTCCACCCCGAGAACCCGCAGCACCGCACGGTCAGCGGCGTCGCCGACAGCATCCGCTCCGGCGCCCTCGTCGCGTACCCGACCGACTCCTGCTACGCGCTGGGCTGCCAGTTGGGCAACCGCGACGGCCTCTCCCGCATCCGGTCCATCCGGCAGCTCGACGACCGGCACCACTTCACCCTGGTGTGCCAGAACTTCGCGCAGCTGGGCCAGTTCGTGAACGTCGGCAACGACGTGTTCCGTGCGATCAAGGCGGCCACGCCCGGCAGTTACACCTTCATCCTGCCGGCGACGCGGGAGGTGCCGCGCCAACTCCTTCACCCGCGCAAGCGGACGGTCGGGGTGCGCATTCCCGACCACACCGTCACCCAGGCGCTGCTCGCCGAGCTCGGCGAGCCGCTGCTGTCCAGCACGCTGCTCCTGCCCGACGAGGCCGAACCCCTCACCCAGGGCTGGGAGATCAAGGAGCGGCTCGACCACGTCGTGGACATCGTGGTGGACTCGGGCGACTGCGGGACCGAGCCGACCACGGTCGTGGACTTCTCCGGCGGCGGCGTGGAGATCGTGCGCCGCGGGGCCGGGGACACCACCCGCTTCGAGTGATGCGCCCGGCCCGCCGGGCCCTCACTTGGTGCGCAGCGCCCCGCGCCAGACGGTGATGTCGGCGGTCACGTACCGGCTCGGGTCCGACTTCGGCGAGCTGCCCTTGTAGGTGAGGAGGGCGATGTTCCCGTTCGCGCTGCGCACGCACAGCTCGGTGCCCTTCGCCAGCGTCGGCACGACCACGTTCTGGGTGAAGCGCGTCGCGGAGCGGCAGGTCTCCAGGGAGCCCTTCTCGCCGCTGTCGAGGACCACGATCTTGGCGTTGTACGCGCCGAAGGTGCACTCGTCGAACAGGTCGCACAGGTAGTAGATGTCGTCGTAGTTGCTGTTGCGCGGCTGCAGCGGGTCGTCCCCGAACTCCAGGTGGTAGCCGGAGGGGAACTGGAAGTTCTGGTACACCGCGGGCGTGGGGTCCGTGCGCGGCTTGTCCGCGGCGGCGGCCCCGCCGCCGCTTCCGCTGTTCCCGCTGCTCCCGTCGCCGTCCATCAGCTTCAGTGCCGCGCCGCCCGCCAGCAGGACGAGGAAGGCCACGAAGACCCCGGCCATGACGTTGACCGCGCGGCGGCCGGAGTGCAGCACCTGCTGGCGGCCGTACGCCGACGGCGGCGGGGGCCCGGGGGCCGCGGGCGCGGCCTGCGGCGCGTACGGTCCGTAGCCGGGCGGGACCTGCTGGTGGTGGTGCGAGGGCGCCGTCGGGTGGGGCGGCGCGGCCGGGTGTGCCGCAGCGGTCGGCAGGTACGCGGCCGGTACGGGCGGCTGCCCCTCGGCCGAGGACTGCGTGGCCTGCGGAACCTTCGCCGGTGCGGCCGGGGACTGGGCCGTCGGCACGACCGTCGGGACCGGCGCCGGGACGGACGGCCGGCCCGCCAGCCCTGCAGCCACCCCGGCCGGCAGCCAGTCCTCGGGCCGGCGCAGCCCGGCCCCTCCGGCGGCGGCCCGGCACAGGTCGAGGACCTCGGCCGGCGAGGGCCGCTCGGCCGGGTCCTTGGCGAGGCAGCGGGTGACCAGCGGCTGCAGCTCGGCGGGCAGCCCGGAGAGGTCCGGCTCCTCGTGCACGATGCGGTACAGGATGCCGTGCGAGGAGCCCTCGCCGTACGCCGGGGCGCCCAGGGCCGCGTAGGCGGCGACCTGGCCGAGGGCGAACACGTCGGTGGCGGGGCCGACTTGTCGGCCGGCGGCCTGCTCGGGTGCCATGAACGCCGGGGTGCCGACGGCGACGCCGCTCGCCGTGAGCGAGGTGGCGTCGGCGGCGCGCGCGATGCCGAAGTCGATGACCCGCGGGCCGTCGGAGGCCAGCAGGACGTTGGACGGCTTCAGGTCCCGGTGCACGATTCCGGCCCCGTGGATCACCTGGAGGGCCTCGGCGATCCCGGCGACCAGCATCAGGACGGTCTGCGGCGGCAGCGCGCCGTGTTCGGCGACCGCCGCGGCGAGGGTCGGGCCGGGTACGTAGGCGGTGGCCAGCCACGGGACCGGGCCGTCGGTGTCGCTGTCGATGACCGGCGCGGTGTACAGGCCCTGGACGCGTTCGGCGGACTTCACCTCCCGCCCGAACCGGCTCCGGAACTCCGGATCCTCGGCGAATTCGGGCCGGATCACCTTGATGGCGACGGGCCGCCCACCGGGTGTGTGCGACAGGTACACCTTGCCCATGCCGCCGGCGCCGAGCACGGCGGCCAGCCGGTACCCGGCGATCGTCTGCGGGTCGTCCGCCCCAAGTGGGCCGAACACCGCGTCGGTTGCGGACTGACTCATCGCTCTTCTTCCCCCGCGCGTACGGAACTGCCCCCACACCCTAGCTGCTGGTGATCGACTCGCTGGCCGAGGTGCGATGCGCCGCTCCCGGGCTGCGCGCATCATGGAGACAGGACGCTCCTTTCCGCCCGGCTAAGGAGGGCGCGGATGAGTTCCCAGGGGTACGAGCTGGTGTTTTCCGAGGGCACGGACGCCGGTGAGGACGTCGTGGTCGTGACGGCCACCGGCCAGGCGGGCCCGGGCGGACACCCGGTCTACGCGGATGCGACGGGCATCGTGCGGGCCGAGATCAGCGATCGGGGCGAGGTACGCGTGCTGGCCTCCGGCGGCGGCCAGAACCCGGCCCGCGTGGTCCGGGTCCGGCCGCTCGAGTGACCGCGAATCCGCACGGCCGCCGCACTGGACATCGGCCGCGGCGGGCCCGCCGCGACCCGGCCCGGTGTACAGGTCCGGCATGGGCTCGATTCTCCAACCAACCTTTCTCATAAGCGACTTGACATCGCGCGCCACAGGGTACGATCAGCGCCGTGGGGCGGTCGGGGGCATACGGACATCACTGGGCGCGGTGGGCGCTGCGCGCCGGAGGCTGCGCGGCGGCGGGGCTGCTCGCGCTCACCGGCTGCACGTCGTCGGCCGGTACGCGATCCGCGGGCGCCGGAGGCAGCCCGCCGGCAGCCACGGCCACGCCATCGGCGTCGGCGTCGGCAGCTGCTCCCGGCGCCGGAGCCGGCGGCACAGGCAGTACTGGCAGTCCCGGCGGGTCCAGTGCCGCGCCGCTCGTGCCCCGGCTGGACGAGAGCAAGCAGCCGGTCGACGCCGCCGGGGCCCGGGCCCTGCTCGGCCGGATCGTCATCGACCGCGAGGCGTTCGGCCCCGGGGTGGTGCGCAGCAGCCCTTTCGAGAGCGCTCCGGGCCGCTGGCCGGTCCTCGACGACGGGTGCGTGTGGCAGACGTCCGCCCTGCCGCCCGACGTCCTGGCCACGAGCACGCGGCACTTCCAGGTGCCGGCGGGTGACGGCCACGGCCGCGTGCGGATCAACGCCACGGTGACGGTGCACCGCACCCGCGAGGAGTCCGGCTGGGAGACCGCGCACGCCATGGAGGAGGTGCTGCGCTGCCCCGGCCAGGTGCTGAGCGCCGGCGAGGAGCTGAAGAACCTGTGGGGCGCCTCGCTCTACCTGGGCGAGCAGCTCAACGGCTGGACGGAGGACGCCTTCACCGAATCCGGCCAGTACGTCAGCGAGGAGGACGGCGGCCCCTACCGGTACGTGTGGTCCCAGGGCCAGTTCGGCCCGGTGACGGTGGCCGTCGCCGGCAAGGGCGCGGCGGGCTTCTCCGACGACGCCCTCAACGCCCTCGTCGTGCAGGGCACCAGCAGGCTGATGATCCAGCTCAAGCAGGCCCTCGCGAAGGAAGGCGGCTGATGGAGCGGCTCCACCCCTCCGACCCGTCCCGGATCGCCTCGTACCGCCTCCTCGGGCGGCTCGGCACGGGCGGCATGGGCGTGGTCTACCTCGGGCGCACGGACGACGGGGCGCTCGCCGCCGTCAAGGTGATCCGCGCCGAATACGCGGACGAGGCGGACTTCCGGGCCCGCTTCCGCCGCGAGGCCGCCATCGCCGCCCGGGTGGAGAGCCCGTGGGCGGTGCGGGTCACCGGCTCCGACCCGGAGGCGGCCGAGCCGTGGCTGGCCACCGCGTTCGTCCCCGGCCCCTCGCTCGCCGAGGCCGTCGCCACCCACGGGCCGCTCCCGCTGCGCGCTGTACGGATCCTCGGCAAGGCGCTGGCCCGGGCGTTGGTCGTGATGCACGGGCAGGGCCTGGTGCACCGGGACGTCAAGCCCGGGAACGTCCTGCTCGGCATGGACGGGCCCCGGCTCATCGACTTCGGCATCGCGCGCGGCGGCGAGCACACCGCCCTGACCTCCACCGACGTGGTGATCGGCACGCCCGGTTTCCTCTCCCCCGAGCAGGCGCGCGGCCTTGCCGCCGAGCCCGCGGGCGACGTGTTCTCGCTGGGCTGCCTGCTCGCGTACGCGGCCACGGGCCGGCTGCCGTTCGGTACGGGCGCGGTGGACGCGGTGCTCTACCGCACCGTCCACGACGAACCCGAGTTCGGCCCGGAGGTCCTCGCCGACCCGGAGCTGGCCGCGCTGCTGCGTACGGCCCTGGCCAAGCACCCCGACATCCGGCCCAGCGCGCAGGAGTTGGACGAGGCGCTGATCGAGGACGAGCCCGGCGGGGGCACCGGCTGGCTGCCCGATCCGGTCGTGGCCGCGATCGCCGAGCGGGCCTCCGCACTGCTCGCGCTGCCGGGGATCGAGGAGACCGTCGCGGACGAGGAAGCGGCACCCCCGGCCGACGGGGACCGGGAGGGCCAGGGCGGCCGCGGGCTGACGCGCCGGCGGCTGCTGGGCCTCGGCTCCGCGGGGGCGCTGCTGGCGTCGGGCGGCGGTATCGCCGCCTGGCTCGCGCTGCGCGAGCCGGACGCCCGCACACCGCGCGCGCGGGCGGCCGCCCGCAAGTGGCTGATCGGGGTGCACGCCGACCTCTCCGGGCCGCAGCAGGCGGCCGGGCAGGCCCAGGAGCGGGGGGTGCGGCTGGCCGTCGAGGCCTTCAACTCCCGTCCCGACAAGCCCTTCGAGCTCGGCGTGGTCACCGCCGACGACGCCGGCCTGGCCGCCCGCTCCGCGGCCGTGGCGGCCGGTCTCGTCGGCAACCGCGACGTGCTCGCGGTGATCGGCCCCACCGGCAACGCCTCCGTGATGCCCTGTCTGGAGCCTTACGGCGAGGCGGCGTTGCCGGTGCTGACCGTCTCCGCACTGGGGACCACCTTCGGCGTCACGGACCGGCGCAGCTTCTTCCAGAACTGCGCGCTCTCCCTGGGCCAGGGCGCCGCCGCCTCCCAGCAGCTCGCGGGGACCCAGGGCGCGCGCCGGCTGGGCCTGCTGTGCGACCGCGACGGGGACTCCGAGGGCTGGCAGGCGGTCCTGAACGCCAGTCGCACCATCGGGTTCATCGCGCCGCAGGCCGGCCACTACGCGCGGGTCGTCCCCCGGGGCACCCAGGACCGCTCACCGGTGATCGGGGACATGCTCGCCCGGGGGGTGGACGCGTTCTTCTACACCGGCACCCCGGCCGGGGCCGCGGACGTCGCGGGGCTGCTGGCCGCGGCCGGGTTCAAGGGGCCCCGGGCCGCCGACTACGCCGTCGCGGGGCCGGAGTTCCTCCGCGGAGCCGGCGGGGCCGCCGAGGGCTGGCAGTTCCTCGCCCCCTACACCGGGGCCGGGGAGCCGCGGGCCGCCGGGCTGGTCAAGGACCACCGGGCCCGGTACGGCTCGCTCCCCGCCCCCTGGACGATCGAGGCGTACGACGCGGCCGCCCTGGTCATCGACCGGCTGTCGGCGTCCGCGCAGGGCGGCGCCCGCCCGGCCCGCGCCGAGCTGCTGGCCGCGCTCGGCCGGGGCACGTACCGCGGGGTGGCGAAGGAGTACGTGTTCGACGAGCACCGGCAGGTGAAGGGCAACGCCTACTTCCTCCACCGGGTGGAGAACGGAGCGATCCGCCACGTGGGCCCGGTCGGCGAACCCGCCGCCGGGTAGCGGCCGGTGCGTCCGCTCTCCCCCGCCGACCCCGCCGTGGTCGGGGGGCACCGGCTGCTCGGCCGGCTCGGATCCGGCGGCATGGGCACCGTGTACCTGGGGCGCTCCCCGGCGGGCGCGCTGGTCGCGGTGAAGGTGATCCGCGCCGACCATGCCGCGGACCCGGCGTTCCGGGCCCGGTTCCGCCGCGAGGCCGAGGCCGCGGCCCGGCTGTCCGGGCGCTGGGTGGTCCCGGTGGTGGCCGCCGATCCGGAGGCGCGCGAGCCGTGGCTGGCCACCCCGTTCGTCCCCGGGCCGTCGCTGTCCGAGGCGGTCGGCGGGTACGGTCCGCTGCCCGCCGGGAGCGTGCGGGCACTGGGGGTGCGGCTCGCCGAGGCGCTGGAGCAGGTGCACGCGGCCGGGCTGGTCCACCGCGACGTCAAACCGGGCAACATCCTGCTCGCCCCCGACGGGCCCCGGCTGATCGACTTCGGGATCGCGCGGGCCGTCGGGGCGACCACGCTGACGGCCGCCGACGCGGTGGTCGGCACCCCCGGCTACCTGGCCCCGGAGCAGGCCCGGGCGGGCGGCCCGGCCCCGGGCCCGGCCGGCGACGTGTTCTCCCTGGGCTGCGTGCTTGCGTACGCGGCGACCGGGCGCGGCCCGTTCGGCGGCGGGCATGCGGCCGCGGTGGTGTTCCGTACGGTCCACGACGCCCCCGTACTCGACGGGCTGCCCGCGCCGCTGCTCGGGCCGGTCACCGCCTGTCTGGCCAAGGAGCCGGCCGACCGGCCCACTCCGGCGGGGCTGCGGGCCCTGCTCGGCGACGACCCGGCCGCCGCGGGCACCGGGGACTGGCTGCCCGCGCCGCTGCCCCGGCTGATCGCCGAGCGCTCCACGCGGG
>NZ_JBEZVK010000140.1:0-7646 GCF_040636955.1 Streptomyces sp. NPDC032472 | reverse complement strand
AAGCCCTCCGGGCAGGTGAGAGGGGCTTTCCCGGCGGCCCGGGGACCTACTATCCGGGCGCGAATGTGACGTAGGCCCTGTGGGCCGCCTCACCGCCCGGGGGCCGGAATGTCGCCTTCTGTAGTTGCTTGTACCCTTTTCTGGCTGTGTTCCAGGCCACTTCCGACCCCCGAATCGAAGGACACCAAGGCATAGAAGCCCACCTTCCGAGCCGCCCTCGGAGGGCGAAGGCTTCCCCGTCGCCGAGCCGTCACCGGAAGCCGGGCGCCGCCTGACCGGATCAGCCGCCGAACGGCGTGAGGCAGGCATCCCGCGCCCTGCGCTGCGCGGCCGACAGATTTCGACCACTCCCCGCGACAACCCAAGATCAGCTTGACGCGTGGGCATCGCGAGGTGTCTTGGCTGCGGGCGCGCCTCGGCATCCCCTCTGCGTCGCTCTCCGGGAGGTCCCGCAACCATGCTCGCGTGGGCGGCGTGTGCTCCGGTGGGGCAGGTTTCGCCTGCCCTCGCCACACTGCAGGTGAGGGGGACCTGATGCAGGAACCGACTGGGGGCACGACATCGGCGGCGGGGCCGGGCACGAGACGGACCGGGTCGGTGAGAGCCCGTGTAGTGCGCGCCGTGTTCCGCCTCGTCATGGCTGCCCTGATCACGCTGCTCGCGGTGCGCACCTACGAGGAGACGGCTGTCGCACTCGCGCGCGCGAACGGATCGCTGGGCACGGCTGAAGCCACCATCACGGAGCTCACGTCACACACGGAGTCCGGGAGAGACGGTGGAGGCCAGGACGGCGGCAGCGGAGACTGGTTCGTTCACACCGAGTACGTGATCGAACTGCGGGTCGACGGCGAGCTGAAGACGGTGGACGGCGTGCCGGACGACGCCGCACACGGCCTGCGTGAGGGGCAGCGCGTCGTGGCGGGCATGTGGCGGGGGCGGATCGTTGAGATCGACGGGCGTGATGTGTGGCCCGGTTGGCACCCCGGGGCGTGGGACATCACGCTGTTCGCGCTCTACCCACTGGTCATGGGGTATTTGATCGCCCTCGCTGTGGCCGGTGCCGCCTGGCTCGGCGGCCGGGCGCGGTTGGGGCGGGACGACCGGGCCGGGCCGTGGATGCTCGGGTTCTTCGTCGGAGTGGCGGCCATCCTGGTGCTCCTGGTGTGCGCGGCCTTCGGGAACCGCCCCGCGTTCTGGCCGCTCGTCCCTGTCGGCGCCGGTACTGCCGCCGCGCTTGCACGGCTGGGGGTGGTGGTCCGGCAGGTCCGGTCGCGGCAGCACGGCGAGGCCTCGCTGCGGCCACGCCGCCCCTGGGCTCGTGGCCGGGGCTGAAGCCGATCCACCCTTTGGACTTCCGAGCCGATCTGGGCGCTGGCCTGCCGGCGCGAGGCCAGGCGTGCGCATCTCCGGCGGGAACGTCGCACAGTCGCCGGGTGGCTGACGGAGCGCCGGGCGGGCACAGGGGTGAAGACGTATCCATCATGACAGGTCAGAGGGGGTTTTCGTAGGACCAACGGCACAGCCCTATGCCCTTGTTTGGGCAGCTGTGCGGCTTTCAAAATCTCCTTCATGAATCCCACCTCGCACATCAATCACGATGCAGTCCTTCGAGCCCGCGTGGCTCTCCTCGGCTCGGGGACCCTGCCGGTGCGGCATGAGGTCGCCGCCTACCGGCTCCTGGTGCAGGTGAGCCCGCTCGCCTATCTGCCCCGGCTTGCGGAGGCGTTGTACGAATACAGCCGTCAGGAGTTCGCCCTCCAGCCCGACATAGCCCTGGCTCTCCGGGCCGAGGCCGTCGCCGCCGCGCGCAGGATGCACGCGATGGAACCCGAGCGGGCATGGCTGCTGCGCACCGCGCTTGAGCGCTACCGGAAGCAGCTCGACCGCATGGGTCGCGGGGAGGAAGTCGCCACCGTGGACGAGGAGATCACCCTCCTCGACTCCTGATCCCGCTGAGGCGTCCCGCTCCTGGCGGGGGCGGAGCGGCGGCTCCCGCCGTACCGCCCCCGGCGGGTCCGCCCGTCATGTGGCCCATATGTCAAGCAGTTGATGTGCCGCTCGGAAGTGGTCGGGCGAGTCCGAGTTACACACGATGGTCACTGCAGGGTTGCGGTCAGGGCTCACCTTGAAGGTGCTGTGGAATCCCTCCCAGTCGCCGCGGTGCACCAGACCCTTGTCGGGCAGAAGGACGACTCCCGCCCCATAGCAACCTTTTTCGATGCCGCGGCGGCGCAGGGTGTCGCCCGTGCTCACCGCTCCCTGCGTCACCCCGGCGAGCAGTTGCGCGCCACCGATGCGGCCGGTGCGGTAATTGTTACGACATGGGACAGCAGAACGTAATTGGAGTTGGAGTAGGAGAAACGCCGGCCGGGCGGCTGTTCCGGCTGGGAGGCGAGGATGGCCGCGATCGCGTCCTGCTGGCCGGCCTGTTCCGTCACTCTGACACCTTGGCACGCAGCAGATCCTCGAAGTCGGGAATACCGCTGGTGTGATGCATCAGGTCGGCCAGCGTCACGCGCCGAGTCCAGCCGGGTGCGTTGTCGAGAGCTTCAGAGAATCCTCCGTCTTCCGTTCTGCAGCCAATCGATCAAGAGCTGTTCTAGGACTGGGCGCCCTTGAGCCGGCGGTTGACCTCCTCGTTGATGCGGCGGTTCAGTTCGGCAAGCTGCTCGGGGGTGTAAGCGGTGAGGTCGCCGAGGTCCGGGGGGTTGGCCGGGGGGCTGTCCTTTTGTTTCTGGCCCTCGCGGCGTTTGAGCTCCTGCTCCTCGGCCGAGCCCGGCGCCGCGTACGCACACCGGATCAGCGCGCCGTCGGCGGCCTTGAGGCAGGTCGCCTCGCGCCCCGCGACCTGGCCCTTGCCCTCCACCCGGTAGCGGATGTCCTGTTCGCTGCCGATCGTGGCGGTCCACGTGCTCCCGCCGGTGGGTACCACCTCGAAGACCATGTCGTCGTTGTAGCAGCAGACGTCCCGGTACTCGGCCTTGATCAGCGCGACGATCGCCTTCGGCGAGGACCAGGTCGGATCGAGCCGGTGAACGGTCAGGGGCGCCAGTTGGCCGCCTTGATGACGCGCCGGCACCGTCGACACCGCGACGACCGAGCTGGCCTCGCCCTGCGGTGTGAGAGGGGTGACGTACACGCTGCGCCCGCTGGTGTCGGCGTAGCGCAGGGTGAACTCCGAGTCGTTCCCCTCGTTCGCGCCGTCCTCGGATGCGTCCCAGCCGCTGCGGTCGAACCACCAGTCGGCGAAGCTGCCGACGGCGGCGGTCGCCTCCCGTTGCCGGGCGGCGAGGCTCAGCGGGTAGGAAGGGCCGGGGACGTCCGCCGTGTCGGTGGTGATGGTGACCTTTCCCGTCCGCCCGTCGTAGAGGGCGACTCCGGCGGGCCGTTCAGTGACGACCATGACCCCGGTCTGGCGCTTGAGGGGTACGACCACGACGGGCGTGTCCCCCGAGCAGGTCACGTAGGCGTCCTTGGCCTCGAAGCGGACCCAACGCTTCTGGGCGGAGATCTTGCGGCCCAGGTTGTGGCTGAACCAGCCGCTGATGCGTGCGTCCGCCACGTCCACGTCGAACGAGCAGCGCTGCTGCGAGCGGCTGGTGCCGCCGAGCGGAATGTCCTGCACGAGGCCGACTTCGTACCCGGCCAGCCAGCCGCTCCGCTCGACGAGGGTGGCGAACCTGTCCGAGTCGGGCAGGTAGGTGATGTCGGAGATCTCACCGGTGACGTCGCCCAGGTGCGGGGCGGCCTGCGCCTTGCCGACGAGATAGGGGGCGCGGGGTGCCAGCTGGGGCACCGGCCCGGTCACCACCTGCGTGTGGGCCATGTACGCGCGGTCCTGCAGGTACGAACCGTAGATCAGCCAGAAGACGGCGAGTCCGAGGCCGACGACGGCGCCCAGGCAGCCGAGGGCCTGCACCACGCCGCTCGACTCCGCGGCGGGCTCGCCGCGCCGCCTGCGAAGGAGCCACCGCACCAGCCGCACCAGGACGACGAACGCCACGGCCAGCAGGGGCAGGGCCAGCCATGCGAAGAGCTTTCGCAGCTCCCACACCAGGATGGTGGTGTAGTACGGGGCGTAGAGCGGCGCACATGCCGCCAGGATCAGCAAACCCGCCGGTATGCCGATACGCAGAGCCCGATCCATCAGCGCCCTCCCCCGATCGCCGCCTGGTTCAGCCCAATTGTGTAGTGCGGGGCGGGCCGTGTCATGGCTGTACCGAATTTGCTCCGGGTGGTGATGTCCGTACGCCCCGGGGCAGGACGCGGGGTCAGCGGCCTTCGCGGGCCATGCCGCCGTCCGATATGCGATCGACGAACGGAAGCCGTTGCAGCACCATTCGGGACAGGAGCCGACGACGAGGACCAAGGTGATCACGCAGGGAGTGAAGACCGCCGCCCGGTGCGATGCCTGCGGCGGTGTGCTGGAACGCGACATCGGCCAGTTCATTGACCGCGGACGCCTGTGGTGGGGAATTGAAGCAGGCTGCCGGTCATGCACCGCCGGGTGATGCGAACGGGGCAGCGGCCGCGAAACGCCGGAGGAGATACGCCAGGCACTCCTGGCCGAACGTGGAGCTGCGCGGCTCCGGCTGACAGGGCCCGAGGCGAGTTCGGTCACTGTCCTGCGTGCCCTTCGGGAGGTGCATGACCTGACACTCGCGCAAGCAAGGACCCTGGCGGAGGAGTTGCGGACGACCGGGCTGGTGGGAACGCTGGTCGAGATGGAACTCATGGCCGGCCGGCTCCGACAGCGCTCGGTCAGCGCGGTGGTCGAGCCGTGCTGACCGTCAGCAGCATCGGAGAGTGACGTGCGTGTCCCGACCCCGCCAGATCCAACGGCTACGCCACGTGGTCATCGGTCCTCCCCTCCCCCGCCGGCATCATCGTGAGGAGACGGCCTGGGACGGGGCCGACCAGGCCAGGAGCATGCGCAGGGCGTCGTGCGCGGGGCTGCCCGGCTCGGCGGTGTACGTGATGAGCGCCTGGTCGGGGTCGTCGGCCGCGCGCAGGGTTTCGTACGAGAGCTCCAGCTCGCCGACGACCGGGTGGCGGAAGCGCTTGCGGCCCGAGGTCTTGTCCTGCACGGGGTGTTCCGCCCACCAGCGGCGGAACTCCTCGCTGCGCATGGACAGTTCGCCGATCAGCCGGGCCAGCTCCGGGTCCCCCGGTCGGCGTCCCGCCTCCAGGTGGAGGTAGGCCACGTTCTCGCGGGCGCAGCCGGTCCAGTCCGCGTACAGCTCACGGGTCGCCGGGTTGAGGAAGGTGTTGCGGGCGATGTTGCGCTCGGCCCGGTCGAGGGCGCCGAAGTCGCCGAGCAGCGCGCTCGCCGCCGGGTTCCATGCCAGGACGTCCATCCGCCGCCCCATGACCATCGCGGGCACGTCGTGCAGTTCGTCCAGCAGCAGGCGCAGTGTCGGCCGCACCTGCTGGATGCGGGTGTGCGGGTGGTTCGCGGCCGGGGAGGCCGGCCCGGAAGGGCGGCGGGCCGGGCGGGCCAGGTGGTGCAGGTGCCGGGTCTCGTCCTCGGTCAGCCGCAGCGCGCGGGCGAGCGCGTCGAGGATCGCGGCCGACGGGTTGGGCACCCGGTCCTGCTCCATCCGCGTGTAGTAGTCGACGCTCACCCCGGCGAGCTGCGCAGTCTCCTCACGGCGAAGGCCCGCGACCCGGCGCCGGCCGCCGTAGTCGGGCAGCGCGACGTCCTCGGGGGTCAGGCGGGAGCGGCGGGTGCGCAGGAAGCCGCCCAGGCTGGTGGCGGCGGTTGTCGGCGGGTTCGCGGTCATGGACCGATTGTCTCCCGCGGGACGGGTGCGCTGCCTGGCCCTGCCAGGACCAGGCAGCGCGGGCGCGGGCCGGCGGTAAGGCTCAGGCCTCCCTGCCCTGTTCCGGGCCGCCCTCCCCGGCCGGGATCGCGGTCGTCAGTCCGCCGTCGACGACGATGTCCTGGGCGGTGATGTACGAGGAGCGCGGGGACAGCAGGAAGGCCACCGCCTCGGCGACGTCCTCGGCCGCGCCCAGCCGGCCCAGCGGGACCGCTGCGCCCAGAGCCTGGTGGACGGCGGGGTCGTTCGGGATGTTGTCGTGGAACATCTCGGTGACGATGTAGCCCGGGCTGACCGAGTTGACCCGGATGCCCTGGACGGCCAGGTCGGTGGCGAGGGTGCGGGCGAGGTTGTGTACGGCCGCCTTGGTGGCCGCGTACACCGGGGACACGGCCATGCCGCGGTACAGCGTCCACGAGGCGTTGATCACCACCGAGCCGCCGCCTGCCGCGCCGAGCAGCGGCAGGGTCTTCTGGATGGTGAAGAACACGCCCTTGAAGTTGACGTCGACCAGGTGGTCGAAGTCCTTTTCGGTCACCTCGGCGGCGCGCTGGAACAGCCCGACTCCGGCGTTCGCGAACACCCCGTCCAGTCGGCCGTACCTGGCGCCGACCGTGTCGGCCAGCCGGTCGAGGTCGGCGGGGTCCGCGGCGTCGGAGCGTACGGCGAGGAGGCGCTGTCCGCCGTCCGCGTACGGGGCCAACTCGGCCGCGGCGCGGTCCAGGCGGGCCTCGTCACGGCCGGTGACGACCACGTCGGCACCGGAGGCGAGCAGCAGCCGGGCCGTGGCCAGGCCCATGCCGCTCGTGCCGCCGGTGATCAGGATGGTGCGGCCCGCGAAGTCGGCGGGACGCTGGAACTCGGTTGCTGTGGCAGTGGTTTCGGTCATGACGTCAGCCTCGCCCGGCGGCCCGGGGGCGAGCCAGGCCCGCCCGAACCTGGGTCTCCCAGAACCACCCAGGACTGCCGGCACGCGGCAACGCGGCGTCGATTGGCATCCGTCCGGCATGCCGGGCCGAAAGGTCTCAAGATCGAGCAGAGGGAACGATCCGTGCGCTGCGTACATCTAGGAACACGGCGGGGCTCCGCAGGGGCCCCGCCGCACGGTATCTGCACGGTGTGAGTGGCAAGGCGGGGCTGGGATGAAGGCGATAACGGTGGCGGGCGGCACTCCGGACGACCCGGAGCTCGAGAGGGCCACCAAAGATGCGGGGGCGGCCGCTGACGACACGGTCGACGACACGGTCTCGGAACCGGACGCTGCGGACATGGCCGGGGCCGACGAGCCACCTGCCGACGTGTTGCCCGCGGTTGACGACGAGGATGAGGACGGAAACGGGGACGGGGACGGGGACGAGCCCAAGGGCAGGGAGGCTTCGCCGACCGCAACCAGCCCTGCCGTAGGAAGCGACGAAGCCCCGGTCGAAACGGGTAAGGCGACCGGCAGCAGTACGCAGTCCGCTCCGGCGACCACCGCGCCCGACGACGCCCCCGCGGCCAAGGCCGAGCCCAAGGGCAAGGCCGACCGCTCGCCGGGCGACGCGAGGCCCACGGTCGACAGCACGGCTGAGGCTCGTGACGACGGCGAGGGCGGTGCCGACGCTGGAGCGGGGGCCGCCCGGGGCACCACCGAGGCCGTGGCCGAGCCGCCGGCCGGTGCCGTGGCAGCTGCCGAGGCCGCAGGCGATGCGGATACGGATGCGGAGACCACGGCCGGGAAGGGGGGCGACGAAACGCAGGTGCTCTTCGTGCCCCCGCGTAGCGCCGCCGAGCCCGAGAGCGACACCGAGGACGAGGACGAGGGCACGGGAGCCGTCGCGTCGC